>CAJMDR010000424.1 GCA_905212215.1 uncultured Porphyromonadaceae bacterium | reverse complement strand
AACAGTAAACGTTTTGTTTCTGTAACAACAGCATATGAGTAAAAAATTATTTATCGCTGAGAAACCAAGTGTCGCAAAGGAATTTGCTAAGACACTTGGCGTCTCGGGCAATGCAGGACAGGGTTATATGGAGTCACAGGATTACATTGTTACTTGGTGTGTTGGGCACCTGGTTACAATGAGTTATCCGGATGCTTATGATAAAGCATTAAAAAAGTGGACTCTACAAACCCTGCCTTTTTTGCCGGAAAAATTTCTATACGAACTTATTCCAGATGTAAAAAAACAATTCAATATTGTGGCTGGTCTTTTAAATCGCGAAGATGTACCATTTATGTATGCACTGATTCCGGGCGCGAAGGGGAATATATCTACCGCTTAGTAGATCAGATGGCACATGTTCCGGATACCAAGGACAAACGCAGAGTATGGATTGATTCCCAAACGGAAGAGGAGATCAAGCGCGGCATTACCGAAGCAAAACCACTTTCTGAATATGATAATCTTTCCGCTTCCGCCTATCTAAGAGCCAAAGAAGATTATTTGATGGGCATAAACTTTTCGCGCGTATTATCACTGAAATATGGACGTCCCGTAATGGATTACCTTAACACCGGTAAGTGGTCTGCCATTTCAGTCGGTCGTGTCATGACTTGTGTTCTTGGAATGGTAGTTCGAAGAGAACGTGAGATTAGAGAGTTTGTGAAGACACCATTTTATCGTATTTTGATGAAATGTAATCTGGAAGGGAAACAATTTGAAGGTGAATGGCGTGCGGTTGAAGGCAGCCAGTTTTACCAATCACCGAAACTTTATAAGGAAAATGGGTTCAAAAACCGCGAAGATGCCGAACAGCTTTGCAATCTGCAACGGCATAAGTCCGGCGAACACCGCGTTGCGCGCATATTGCGTTGAGGTGGGGAGGATGGTGGTGTACAGGCTCTCGCTCACGGTGAAGTTCTCGGCAAGCAGAGGCATTACTGTGCGCCACTGGTCGAGGCGGAAATTGTCTATGAGGATGAAGAAAATCTTCTCCCCCTTGTCGAGTAGCGGAAAGACCCTTTTCGGGAATACCTCATTGCTCATGAGGGGATGTTCGCCGCCTGTCACCCACGACTCGTAGTTGCGGCACACGAACTTGCAGAACTCGGTGTTGGCGTCGCGCATCTGACCTTCTAAGATTTCGGCCATTGAGAGGTCGGTGCTTCCGCTCAGCTTCATCTCCCAGGAGGTGAGGCGGCGGTATACCTCGTACCAGTCATCTATGCCGTTGGCCGAGGCTATGTCCATTGCCAGGCCGCGGAACTCCTGCATGAAATCGCTGTTGGTCTGTGCCGCCACCAGTTCCGTCTTGTTGAGGTTCTTCTTCAGCGACAGCCAGATCTGCGTGGGGTTGACAGGCTTGATGAGGTAATCGGCAATCTGGGAGCCGATGGCCTGGTCCATTATGTTCTCCTCCTCAGACTTGGTAATCATTATTACCGGAATGTCGGGGTGGCTGCGGTTTATCAGGGTAAGGGTCTCGAGACCCGTCAGACCTGGCATATTCTCGTCAAGCAACACCAGGGCGAAAGGCTCGCTGTCGAGGGCGTCGAGGGCGTCGCGGCCGTTGCTGACGGTGGTGACGTCGTAGCCTTTCTTCTGCAGAAAGAGTATGTGGGGGCGCAACAAGGCTATTTCATCGTCGGCCCAGAGAATTTTTTGCATGATGAGAGAATTATTCAGGGTTAACGGGTTGGGTCTGCTCCGGTTCTTCGGGGGAGTTCTGGGAGTTCTGGGAGCTTTGTGAAGGCTCACCGCTTTCCTGAGGCTCCTGAGGCTCCTGGGTCTCCTGGCTCTCTCCTCCTCCGCCTTCCTGGAACCGGAAGTATTCCTCAAATGAACGTCCCTGCCTCAGCAACAGTTCAAAGTTCGCCACCGAAATAGGAATGGGGCGTACCGCCGCAGGGAGTCCGAAGTTCTGTTCCCTCTGCATGATGCCCATGTAGTGGTCCAGCTCCCTCTGGTTTGCGAAACCGCGTATCACCAGCAGACCTATATTGCCGAAGCTCATCGGCTCCAGGTCATAGTCGCGCACCACGAACCACGAGAAGTTGTTTCTTGCCACATCGAAGAGCACCTGGTTCGGGTTCACCGAATCCAGCGGGAACGCCAGGACAAGGAGCTGCGGTTTCTCCGGGTCGCGCTCAAAGGCTGCCGGCTGACCGTCGCTGCCCTCCGGGAGGCTGTCGTTGCTCA
>CAJMDR010000423.1 GCA_905212215.1 uncultured Porphyromonadaceae bacterium | reverse complement strand
CGGCGCCTAATGGCTGAAAACGGAGTCGAGGCTATCATAGCCACGGGCAATGCCTCCATCTATTATCTCACCGGACTTGTTTTCCGTGGATATGTCTATGTTCCAGCCACAGGGAAGGCTTTGTGGCTTGTCATCCGGCCGATGTGGGAAGGCGAGGGCGTCATATCATTGCGCAAGCCTGAGCAGATACCGGAAATGCTTGCCAAGGCAGGCATAGAGATGCCGGGAGTCGTCGGGCTGGAATACGGAGCCATGAGCCATGCCGATTTCTTACGTCTGTCGGCAGCGATAGCACCTTGCGGAACTTGCAACGCTTCGGGCGTTCTCGCCCAGGCACGTATGGTAAAGACACCCTACGAACAAGAGATGATGCGCATGGATGGCATACATCACGTAGCTGTCTACGACCGCATTCCGCATCTTTATCAAGAAGGCATGAGCGATGTGGAACTTCAGATAGAGATAGAACGTAAACTGCGTGCCGAGGGGTGCTTAGGAGTGATACGTCTTTCCGGTACCCAGATGGAAATCAACCTCGGCAGCGTGCTGGCAGGAGACAATGCCGATGCACCGTCGCCTTACGATTTTCTGCTTGGCGGCATGGGACAGAGTCCTGCATTGCCGGTAGGAGCTGATGGTACAATCCTTCGTCCCGGAATGACGGTGATGGTTGATATGAACGGCAATTTCAACGGCTACCAGACGGACCTGACACGAGTATATAGCGTTGACGGCGACCTTCCTGCCAAAGCTGTTGAGGCGCATAAAGTCGCACAGGCCATTCTGCGCAGGTTAGAGAAAGAATCGTTGCCGGGCACACCTCTTGCTCAGATGTATATCACCGCCGAGTCCATGGCCCGCGAGGCAGGGCTTGCCGACTATTTCCAGGGCCACAGGCAGAAGGCTGCTTTCTTAGGTCATGGAGTGGGCATAGAGCTTAACGAACAGCCGGCTATCTCGCCCCGTTCCAAAGTATTGTTGGAGGAGGGTATGGTGCTTGCGGTAGAACCGAAATTCGTATTACCAAAGACAGGAGCCGTAGGGCTTGAGAACACATATATCGTCACCAAGAACGGATTGCAGAACATAACTCCGGCTCCTGAAGAGATAATCACATTGCAAGGGACATGACACAACCTTTGTCGGCCGAAGAATTGAAGCAGGCCATAGACACACCTGTGTTTCATCTTGTCGGGGACTGCGCTGATGCGATTCCCGTGAGGACATGCGTGGTGGGCGGTTATGTGCGCGACATACTGTTGCGGCGCCACAGCAAGGACATAGATTTCGTTGCCGTGGGCAGCGGCATAGACCTTGCCAAGAGTGTGGCACGTAAGTTGAAAGTGCGCATCAGTGTCTATGCTACTTATGGTACGGCACAGGTACGTGCCGACGGGCAGGAACTTGAGTTTGTGGGTGCACGTAAAGAGAGCTATACTCCCGATAGCCGCAATCCGGAAGTGAGTGCGGGGAGCCTGGAGGATGACCTGCGTCGCCGCGACTTTACAGTCAACGCAATGGCGTTGAGCGTGAACAGCGAGGACTTCGGTACCTTGATAGACCCTTTCGATGGCTTTGTCGATCTTCAGCGGCGCACTTTGCGTACACCTCTTGACCCCGACGTTACTTTCAGCGACGATCCGTTGCGCATGATGCGTGCAATCCGTTTTGCCACACAGCTGGATTTCAGGATTGATCCGGATACTTTCGAGGCTATCAAGCGTAACGCCTCAAGGCTGGAGATAATCACCCGCGAACGCATCAACGACGAGCTGTCGAAGATAATGCGTTCTCCGCGTCCGTCGGTAGGGTGGAGGCTCCTTGACGAGTCAGGCCTCCTTCCGTTGGTATTCCCGGAAATCATAGAGCTGAAAGGTGTAGAGACGGTAGAAGGCAAAGGACACAAGGATAACTTTGCCCATACTCTTCAGGTCCTCGACAATGTAGCAGAGCGCAGTGACAAGGAATGGCTTCGCTGGGCAGCGTTGCTACACGACATAGGAAAGCCTGCCACAAAGCGTTTTGAGCCGGGAGTGGGCTGGACGTTCAAGAATCATAATTTCATCGGCGAGAAGATGATTCCGCGGATTTTCCGTCGCCATAAGCTCCCCTTGAACGAAAAGATGAAATATGTGGCCAAGCTTGTGGGCCTTCATATGCGTCCGCAGGCTGTTGGCGATGATGACGTTACAGACCGCGGCATACGGCGTCTTTGTCGTGAGGCCGGGGAGGATCTTGAGGATCTGATGATACTGG
>CAJMDR010000422.1 GCA_905212215.1 uncultured Porphyromonadaceae bacterium | reverse complement strand
CGACTCCGAGAGGTTCCCGCGGTGCCGCAGATGCGCCTTTATGACACACCCTCTTCTTTTATTATTGTGACTAAAGTGTCGTCTGAGAACCCGATAGAGTTCCTTTGCGGGTAACCGGGGATGGAACGAGCGTAGCGAGTGTCCCTATAAGTCTTATATGTCTCATAAATCGTTATAAGAGATTAAGTAATAATCGAAAATAACGAAATTAGCCTCCTAAGTTTTGTCAATCCATAATCTTTAGCTAAATTTGTGGGTCTTTACCGAACTTTTAGTAACCCAACATATTTTATATGAAACACAACTACTTGAAAACAATGGCGGCGATGCTGCTTACGGCAAGTGCCGTGATGCCATTCTCCGCAAACGGCCAGATCCGTTATGTGGACCTGGGTCTTCCCTCAGGCACTCTGTGGGAGAACATGAACGTCGGTGCCAACACCGAGAGCGAATCGGGTGTCCATCTGCAGTGGGGAGATACCGTTTCTGCAAAAACCGACTATTCCTGGACTACCTACAAATGGTGCGACGGTACAAAGGCCCACATGACCAAATACTGTACCGACAGTGCTTACGGTACCCTGGACAACAAAACTGTTCTGGACCGCGTGGATGACGCGGGAGCTTTGGCAGTGAACGTAAGCAGTCCGACGGTAGCACAGTTCAACGAACTCCTCGACAAGAAGCTCTGCAAATGGACTCTCGACACCGTCAACGGCAAGAAAGGCGCAAGGGTGACAGGGCCCAACGGAAACTCTATCTTCCTTCCTGCTTACGGCTTCAAGACCGGTACACGCACTTCATCAGACAATGTTAGCGGTTGTTTCTGGACCAACGCTCTCAGGGAAAAACCCGGCAGCCAGAACTACAACGCATACGTTATCCGTTACGGAATATCGCGTACCGGCATCAGTATCGACTCCCGCGACCATAACGGCTCAGGATTCGTACCACGCAATTATGGCTACAGCATCCGTACGGTAAAGACATCACAGCCGGCAGGTACCAGATTCGTGGTTGGCGACCTCAGCTATGTCATCCTCTCCGACTCTCTGCGCACCGTAGCTGTCAAAGCCGCAAAAGATTCTCTTGTGGATGTGGTGATTCCCGAGACAGTGATGTTCGATGACTTCACATACACCGTCACCGAGACCCAGGAAAGAGGCTTCGACAAGCAAAAGAGCCTCAACAGCGTAGACATCCCGCGCACCATAGTCAAGTTCGGCAAGCATACTTTCAATAGCTGCTCTAACCTGAAAAAGACCAATATCCACGACATCAACGCCTGGGTAAAGATCGACTTCTCCGGTACTTCCCTCGCCAACCCCATCTACAGCTCGAAGAACCTGTATCTCAACGGCGAAGTACTGGAAACAGCCATCATCACCGATTCCATCACCCAGATCAACCCGCTTACTTTCTACTACTGCAAGACCCTGAAGAAAGTGGTGCTTCCCTCCACAGTGACAAAAATCGGCAAATGGGGCTTCTACCAGTCCGGCATTGAGGAGATAGAGCTTCCCGATGCCCTCACCTCCTCCGAGGACTATGCCTTCCAGTATTGCGGTCTCAAGACCCTCGACATGCCAGCAAACTACATCACCATGAAAAACGGCACCTTCGCAAATTGCAAAAGCCTGCAGACTGTGAAACTGCCGGAGAACATGGAAACATTGCCTATGAATACGTTCCAGGCATGCAACGCCATGACGAAAGTCATCTTCAACAAGAAGCTCAAGACCATCAAGAAAGGTGCTTTCGTGGCAACCGCTTTCACAAGAGTGATATTCCCCGACTCTCTGGAGAAGATAGAGAACCAGGCTTTTGTAGACGCCATCTACCTGAAGAACGTCACCTTAGGTCCCAAGGTGAACTTCATTGGTTATACCGCTTTCTATGTCAGCGACGCAACCATAAAGCAGTTCAACTGGACCACACCCATGGAGTCCGTGACATGCTTCTCAACCGTACCGCCCACCATACAGTTCACCACCGACAAGAACGGCGAGAGCTATGCTTCGGTATGGAACGACGAGGTATATACCAAGGCTACACTCTACGTGCCAAAAGGATGCGTGGAGGCTTACCGCAACGCTCCCGAATGGAAACGCTTCGTGAACATCGTGGAAAACGACGGCACACATGGAGTAGGTGAGATAGATGATGCAGATGCTGAGATAGTATCGCTGAAATGGTACACCCTCGACGGCTTACAGGTTTCCATGCCCACAGCAAATCGCATCTACATCCGTGTAGCGACATATTCCAACGG
>CAJMDR010000421.1 GCA_905212215.1 uncultured Porphyromonadaceae bacterium | reverse complement strand
ATTCGTGAACATTGTGGGTAATCCCAACGTGGGCAAGTCTACGCTGATGAACCTCCTGGTGGGCGAGAGAATCTCCATCATCACCTCCAAGGCGCAGACCACACGCCACCGCATAATGGGCATAGTCAACACCGACGACTACCAGATTGTCTATTCCGACACTCCCGGCGTGCTCAAGCCCCGCTATAAGCTCCAGGACGCCATGCTCGACTTCTCGGAAGGCGCCCTCACCGACGCCGACATCCTCATCTACGTCACCGACACCGTGGAGGACCCCGAGAAGAACAAGGAATACCTGGACCGCGTGGCAAAGGAGAAAGTGCCTGTGTTGCTTGTAATCAACAAGATTGACCTGCTGAAGAACGAGTTCGACCTGGTCAACCTGGTAAAGGCATGGCAGATGCGTCTGCCGCAGGCAATGATAGTACCGGTAAGCGCCAAGGAGAACTTCAACGTAGACAACCTCAAGCGCCTCATCGAAGAACGCCTCCCCGCAGGCGCCCCCTTCTTCGGAAAGGATGCCCTGACCGACAAGCCGGCACGTTTCTTCGTCACCGAAATCATCCGCGAGAAGATTCTGCTGCTCTACGAAAAGGAAGTGCCGTACAGCGCCGAGGTGATAGTCGAGAAATTCGACGAGAAGGAGAACTCCATACATATCATGGCCGTCATCTACGTTGAGCGCGACAGCCAGAAGGCAATCCTCATCGGCAAGGGAGGCGAGAAAATAAAACAGGTAGGCATAGAGGCCCGCAAGGACATCGAGAAGTTCTTCGGCAAGAAAGTCTACATAGAACTCTTCGTGAAGGTGGAGAAGGACTGGCGCAACCGCGACAACAAGCTCCGTGCCTTCGGTTACATTGAATAATTGCATGAGCAGACTCATAGCCATAGTGGGGCGCCCCAACGTGGGCAAGTCCACCCTCTTCAACAGGCTCACCCAGAGCCGCGCCGCCATCACCGATCCCACCGCCGGCACCACCCGCGACCGCCAGTACGGGAAAGTGGACTGGGCAGGACGTGAATTTTCCATCATCGACACCGGCGGATGGGTAGTCAACAGCGACGACATCTTCGAGGAGGAGATAAACAAACAGGTTCAGATTGCCATTGAGGAGGCCGACGAGATCATGTTCGTGGTCGACGCCAGCAACGGCATCACCGACCTTGACGAGCATGTGGCCGACATCCTGCGGCGCAGCAAGAAGCCTGTCATCCTCGTGGCCAACAAGGATGACTTAGGCGACGCACGCTATAACGTGGCGGAGTTCTACGGCCTCGGTCTGGGCGACCCCTACAGCATCTCCGCCATAAACGGCTCCGGAACAGGCGAGCTGCTCGACAGAGTGGTGGAACTGCTGCCGGAACGTAATCCCGACGAGGAAGAGCTTGAGAAGGATGTGCCGCGTTTCGCCATTGTAGGCCGCCCGAACGTGGGCAAGTCATCGCTCATAAACGCTTTCATAGGCGCTGAACGCCATATTGTAACCGACATTGCCGGCACTACCCGCGACAGCATCTTCCACCGCTACAATAAGTTCGGCCTCGACTTCTATCTGGTCGACACCGCCGGAATACGCAAGAAGCAGAAGGTGAACGAGGACATAGAGTATTACTCTGTGATCCGTTCGGTGCGTGCCATAGAGAACAGCGATGTCTGCATCCTGCTCATCGACGCCACACGCGGCATAGAAGGTCAGGACGCGAACATATACGGCCTCATCCAGCGTAACCGCAAGGGATTGGTTGTATGCGTGAACAAATGGGACCTGGTGGAAGACAAGAGCATAACGGCGCAGAAGAATTTCGAGAACGCCATCCGCAACAAGTTCGCACCGTTCACCGACTTCCCCATCATCTTCACCTCGGCGCTCACCAAACAGCGCATCTTCAAGGTGCTGGAAACGGCCATAGAGGTCTATAAGAACCGCAAACGCATCATCCCCACCTCGCAGCTGAACACCTATATGCTGGAGGTGGTGGCGCAGACGCCGCCGCCCGCCAACAAAGGCAAATACATAAAGATAAAATACGTCACCATGCTGAAGGAGTCGGTGATACCCACCTTCGTCTTCTTCTGCAACCTGCCGCAATGGGTCAAAGAGCCGTACCGCCGCTTCCTGGAGAACAAGATAAGGGAGAAGTGGGATTTCCACGGCACCCCGATCGCCATCTTCATGCGCGAGAAATAAGAGGTTGTGTCAAAATTAGGCACAGCCTCTCTGTGTTTGATTATTTTAGGCAACGGTGACTTTTGAGGGTGCTGTCAGAAAGGATGCA
>CAJMDR010000420.1 GCA_905212215.1 uncultured Porphyromonadaceae bacterium | reverse complement strand
GCCACACCCAGTCCCTCTGTCGGGTAACCGCTTTCGCGGTCGGTCGGAATATGCAGCATAGCCGGTCGGTAAAGGAGTATAACGATGTCCGCATCCTGTTCGATTGCTCCGCTTTCGCGCAGGTGTGCCAGTTCCGGACGACCTCCGGGGCGGTTCTCCGATTCACGGTTCAACTGGCTCAGCAGTACGACGGGGATATGCAACTCCTTTGCCAGCAACTTCGCTTTGCGGGTGGCTTGTGCCACCTCCTGTTCCCGGTTCCGGTTGACCTGCTTGGTGCTCATGTCGCAAAGTTGCAGGTAGTCGATGATAATCATGTCACACTGCTTGCGGCTTTTCAGCAGCCGTGCGCTCGAACGGATGTGATCCATGCTGACGGAAGAACTGTCGTCCACGTAGATAGGCAGTTGTGCCAGTCCCGAGGCGGTGGTGCGTGCCTCCGCTACCTCTTGGGGATTGGGAATCCCGTTGCGCCACCGGTACGGGTTGATGTTGCAGGCGGCCATTAGCCAACGGTCCCCAAGGCGTTCGCCCTGCATTTCGAGACTGTACACGGCTACTGCGTTCCCCGCCAGAGCCGCATGGCGTGCCAGGTGGAGGGCGAAGGCCGTTTTGCCTACCGAGGGACGGGCGGCGATAACGATGAGGTCATTGTCCTGTAAGCCACCTGTTTTCTTGTCCAGTTCCGTCAGACCGGTGGGAATGCCGGTGACACCGTTCACGCTCTTGGCGATGCGCCTTTCGGCTTCTTCCATTGTGTCCGCCATAAGGGTTTCCATGTCGCGGATGTGGGCGTTGTGGCCGGATTCACCTTCGAGACGGTCGAGGAGGTTGTGGGCGTCTATGAGAGTGTCGTCGATGTCGATCGTCTCGTCCATGGCACAGGTGAGCAGCTTGTTGAAGCCGACAACCATTTCGCGTGCCAGGTATTTCTGGTGAATGATTTGCGCGTGATATTCGATATGTGCGGAGGAGGCGACTTTGCTGCTCAGTTGCACAATGGCATACGGTCCGCCTATCGCATCCAGATTTCCGCGACGGGCGAGTTCTTCCTTGACGGTCAGTATGTCGATCTTCTTGCCGGCATGATACATCGCCATGAGGGCAGCGAAGATCAGTTGGTGGTGGTCGTCGTAGAACATTTCCGGGCGTAACTTGTCCGCTATGAGCGGCAACGCTTCCTGCTCTATCAGGCAGGCGCCTATGACGGCTTCTTCGAGTTCGGGTGCGTGTGGTTGCATATTCTTTGTCTTTTTAGTCCATATATTCGTTCAGAAAAGCCTTGTCTTTCAGGTAAGTGGAAGCGTGGGCGATGAAGCGGGTGTCGTTGGTGTGGTAGTAGACGTCCTCGATGCGGTCTATTGCCAGTTGTTGTTCCTCGCGGGTGAGCTTGTTCCATTCGCGGCGGCCGCGGGCGACGTTGACTTTCGGCTTCCGCATCACGGTGTGGTATTTGTCCCAGAAACGGTCGAAGTCTGTGGAGATTTCTTCCTTTCGGGCGTCTTTGGCTTCCGAAGGGATACGTCCGGTCCAAAGATCAAAGTTGGTGATACGGATATGGAGTATCTTTTCCTGATGAGGGATGAGGTCTATAATGCCTCCTTTGGCCAGTCGTTGAAAGAAACGGGTGGTTTTGGGGCGTGTCCAGCCGAAAATATTGCTCCAGTGGTGATAGCTGATAAGGGAGTCACCGCGTTTGCATAGAATGATTGTCCCGTTGATGTCGTATGGCACGTCGGAATAATTGGTGTGTGCCAGGATTTGGAGAAATGCTTCTGTCTCTCCGGCAGCGCCGTCGGTTGCTTGTCTGTTTAGTAATGCCCGGGGGATAGTGATGTAACCTTGTTTGAGAGATGATGTAGTTAATTGTTTCATGAATTGAAATGGTTTATTGTTTTACACTCGTTGTTGAATGCGGTGTAAATATAAGGCGATATTTCCCGTCGGCAAAATAGCGTTGGACGCTGTTGGCGGATATGGACGGCGGGGTAGTATTTGGGCGGAAAGAGCCGGTAATAAATTGTCGGTGTTGATAGGGAAGGAGAGAAAAACGAGGATTCTGCCCGGTCAAGGCAGAACCTTCGTTTCAGTGAAACAGAGCCTTCATTTCGGTGAAACAGAGGCTCTGTTTAGGGGAAATAGAGCCTTTGTTTAGGGAAAATAGAGGCTCTGTTTTCGGGACTGTGACCGTGCCACCAACCGTGCCGCCCTCTTTGTGATGATAACCGTTTGTATATGAGGGTTTTGCACGGGTGCTGAAAAACGGGGCGTGCCACGAACCGTGCATATATA
>CAJMDR010000419.1 GCA_905212215.1 uncultured Porphyromonadaceae bacterium | reverse complement strand
TGAACCGCAACGTCAGGCCATGGTACTACTACCATAAGTTCTATCTCGAAGCCGGGATATGGGCGTTGCTGCTCATCTCGGCCATCATCCTCTCCTTCACCAAAGGAAAGAAGGGGGGCAGGGAGTTCTACATGCCGTTGGTTTGGATGCTCCTCTCGCTGATATTGTTGTCGCTGCTGCCCGAGAAGAAGACCCGCTACCTCATGCCTGTATTAGTTCCGGCATCGCTGGTGATGGGGCAGTTGGTGTGCCGCTGGATAGAGGCTTTCCGTCACCCCAGAGAGGCGGCGAGGGCCGACAAGGTGCTGTTCCGCATCAACGCATGGCTGTTAGCCATAGTGACTATAGCGCTCCCCGTAGCCGCATGGTGGTTCTGCTACCGGCAGGGAAGCATGGCGCTGTGGATGCTGGTAATTCTTGCAGTGGTGTGCGTGGCGGTGACGGTGGCATTGGCATTGGGAGCGAAAAGGCTCAGACCGCAGTATATGGTGTGGGGCGTGGCGGCACTTTTCGTCACCGCCGAGGCCGCGGCGTTGCCTGCAGTGAAGCCCCTGGTCAACAACCCCGACATGCACAGCATACGTCTTACCGCCGACATGCCGCAGCTCAAAGGTGTGCCGTTCTATTCCAACAAGGCCGATGAGCTGCGCATAGAGCTTGTCTATGCCGCACGACGCAACATAACCGCTATACCGTTCACCGACTCGGCGCTGAACCGCGTTCCGTTGCCCGCCGTGGTGCTGACGCATCAAGGTGCCGCAAAGGAACTCCCCAGGGAGTTCCTGCAAAGGGTGGACACGGTGTATGTGGGGCGCTTCGACGATAACCGCCGCCCTAAAGGCACCAAGCGATATGAACCGAAATTTATCTATCATCTCACTCTTTTAAAACCACGACGGAAATGAATCCTACCGCCAATTATAAGTTCACGGTAATAGTACCGCTCTATAACGAGGAAGACAATATCAAGGCCCTTGAGGAACGCCTGGGCGCATGGCTCAGGACGGCTCCGGTGGAATCGTGCGTGCTCTTTGTGGACGACGGCTCCTCGGACTCTTCTTTCACCCGCCTGAAGGAGGCATGTAGCCGCAACAAGGATTTCTTCTACCTGCGCCTGGCGAAGAACTCCGGGCTGAGCGCCGCGCTGAAGGCCGGATTCGACGCCACAGAGTCGCCATGGTTAGGGTATATTGACGCGGACCTACAGACTACGCCGGAGGATTTTCCGCTGCTCCTGGAGCATGCTAAAGATTATGCAATGGTGATTGGCATACGCGCCGACAGGCATGACTCCGGATTCAAGAAGCTCCAGAGCAAGATCGCTAACGGTTTCCGACGGAAGATGACGGGCGACGGGGTGCAGGACACAGGGTGCCCGCTGAAGGTCATCAGCACTCCTCTGGCGAAGAAGCTCCCTATGTTTACAGGACTCCACCGCTTTCTCCCGGCTCTCGCCCTGCTATATGGCGAGAAGGTGAAGCAGATTCCCGTACGGCACTTCCCCAGAACCGCCGGAACAAGCAAATATCACCTCTGGAACCGCCTGAAAGGGCCTTTCCTCGACTGTTTCGCATACCGCTGGATGCGCAAACGCCTCATCGACAACAAGATAGCGGAATCCAACCTCTGAGAGGAGAGCTTTTAAAGAAAAATCAGGATGTCAGGTCTTGCGGTTACTTTGGTAGGCTTCGCGGCACAGGCTCTCTTCTCGGCAAGGATGCTGGTGCAGTGGATTCTCAGCGAGAGGGCGAGAAAAGTACTGTCGCCGACGCT
This sequence comes from uncultured Porphyromonadaceae bacterium, assembly GCA_905212215.1. Lineage (GTDB taxonomy): Bacteria > Bacteroidota > Bacteroidia > Bacteroidales > Muribaculaceae > Lepagella. Next base: position 522 of record CAJMDR010000419.1, on the reverse strand, counting down.
CTTCTGGGTGCTCTCGCTGATAGCCTCCATACTGCTGTGCATTTACGGATGGCTGCGCTCCGACTTCGCAATAATCCTCGGACAGCTTTTCTCTTACTACATCTACCTGTGGAACCTGCGTGTGAAGAAAGCGTTGGTGAATGTGCCGGTATGGATTCGCATACTGCTCTGCATATTGCCTGTGGCGCTCTGCATTCCTGTGGCGGGAAATGCTCCCGAAGCTTACGACAGGTTCTTCGCAAACCCCGACATACCCTTCTGGCTCCTCGTCTACGGCTCCGCAGGTCAGATAATCTTCACCCTTCGCTTCATCTATCAGTGGTTCTATTCCGTACGGTTGGGAAGGAGCGTATTGCCCGCCGGGTTCTGGATAATCTCGCTGATAGGCTCCGTTACCATTTGCAGCTACGCCATCTTCCGTGCCGACCCCGTATTGATAGTAGGGCAGAGCGTAGGGCTGATAGCCTACACACGCAACCTCATCATCGGCCACCGCCAGCACACCCGCCACTAATTTATCCC
>CAJMDR010000418.1 GCA_905212215.1 uncultured Porphyromonadaceae bacterium | reverse complement strand
CTTCGTCGGTACCCGCCTCAAGGAGGCCTTCGGCTAAGAAACGCCGCAGCATCAGTAATTACGGTCTATGATGAACTGGAAAATATCGGCGAACGACTGCCGAGCCTCCGATTCCGGATATGACTCCAAGATCCGCATAGCCTCGGCCTGCATCTTCTTCATCACGGCAAAGGCATAGTCAATGCCGCCATGTTCTATGGCGAAGTCTACCAGACGGCTTATCTCCTGTTCCTGCGGTATCCCCTTCTCCAGCATGGCGCGGTATTCGGCGGCCTCTTCCTGCGGTGCTGTGCGCAGGGCATGGATGAGCGGCAACGTCACCTTTCCCTCGCGCAAGTCGTTGCCCGTAGGCTTCCCTATGGCGCCTGTGGTGGGGAAATAGTCGAACACATCATCCTTTATCTGGAAACAGAGGCCGAGGAGTTCGGCGAAACGCAGCATGGGGCCTTTTTCTTCCGACATGGCACCCGAGGTGTCGGCTCCCAACAACATGCAGTGCATGAACAGCGACGCCGTTTTCTTGCGTATCATGCTTATGTATTCCTCTTCGAGGAACTTGTGTGAGCGGGCGTTGCAGATCTGGTCCACCTCTCCTGTGCTCAGCTCCACGCCTAACTGCGACAGACCACGCACCACGGTGACGGAGCCGGTACGCAGCCCCACTTCCAGGGCCTTCGACACGAAGAAGTCGCCCACCAACACCGCTATATGGTTTCCCCAGGAGGCGTTGATGGTGGCGTTTCCGCGGCGTTCGCGCGTATCGTCGACCACATCGTCGTGAATCAGGGAAGCGTTGTGGAGCATCTCCAGGGCAGCTGCGGCGGCGAGCACATGGTCGTTGAGGCCGCCGTGCATCTGCGCCGACAGCATTACCATGAGCGGCCTTATCTGCTTCCCTTTCGTGCGCAGATAGTCGCTGACGACTCTGTTCATCAGCTCGTTGGGAGTGCGCATCACTTCCGCTATAAGGCCGTTCATGGCACTCAGCGGTCCCTCCAGTCGCTTCTGTATGACGTCAAGTTGGGTCATTGTCTGCATTTCAGAGTGCAAAATTAATTATTTTTCCAAACTCATGCCGCATACATGCCGTTATTTATTTAACTTAGCGGTCTGAAAACCAGCCCAAGCGCTAAAAACACACACCCATGGAATCGCGAAGCCTTTATCTGCTCGACGCTTTCGCCCTCATCTACAGGGCCTATTACGCGCTCATCAACCAGCCCCGTTTCACCCACGACGGCAAGAACACCTCGGCGGTGTTCGGCTTCGTGAACTCGCTGGAGGAAGTGCTGCGCAAGCAATCCCCATCGCACATCGCCGTCTGCTTCGACCCGCCGGGACCTACCTTCCGGCATGAGGCGGACCCTACCTACAAGGCGGAACGGCAGGAGATGCCCGAGGATATCCGTGTAGCCATTCCCATCATCAAGGAGATAGTGAAGGCCTACCGCATCCCGGTGGTCGAGGTGCCGGGATATGAAGCCGACGATGTAATAGGCACTCTCGCCACTCAGGGCGCCGAAAAGGGTTATACGGTGTATATGATGACTCCCGACAAGGACTTCGGGCAGTTGGTAACGCCCTCCATTCTGCAATACAAGCCCTCCTTCCGCGGCAAGGACTTCGAGCTGCGCGGCGAGAAAGAGGTATGCGAACGCTACGGTATTCAGAACACTCACCAGGTCATCGACCTCCTTGCGCTGATGGGCGACAAGGTGGACAATATTCCCGGCTGTCCGGGCGTGGGCGAGAAGACCGCCGTCAAGCTCATAGCACAGTTCGGCTCGGTGGAGAACATGCTCGACAACACCGACCGGATAAAAGGTGCGCTGCGAAAGAAGGTGGAGGAAAACGCCGACGCCATACGCCATTCCAAGTTCATGGCCACCATCCGCACCGATGTTCCTACGGACATCAGCGTGGATGACCTGGAGAGCCGCCGTCCCGACACCTCGCACCTCTTCGCCATCTTCCGCTCGCTGGAGTTCCGCACCCTTGCCGACAGGGTGGAGAAAAGGCTCAGGACACAGCAGAAAGAGGCCCGGGACTCGCTATTTGCAGAAGAGGGCTCTCTCTTCTCCGAGGCGGATTTTTCGATGTCAGAAAAGGACAGCACCGATAATGCCCAGCCTGAGGAGGAAGCCATCAAGGAGCTGGAACAGGAATGGATACTCGTTGATAATCCTGAGGCTGTGAAGCGGATGGACATGGCCTGTGCCGAGGCAAAGGAATGCGGAATAACGCTGTTGGCTTACGGCGAAGGCGATATGGATGCCTTCTACCGCGCCGCAGCCGTGGCGGTGCCGGAAGGTGAG
>CAJMDR010000417.1 GCA_905212215.1 uncultured Porphyromonadaceae bacterium | reverse complement strand
CAACAATGTCTTGCTCAATAGACTGAGATGATACTGTTATTACATCCCCCTTTTTAAGTTTCATCAATCCATCTACTCCGATTGCTTTCAACGCGTCAAGCATATCCTTTGCCGTAGTGAATCGACGCTTGTTGTCAGTGATGAGTGATTTCATCACAAAGTCGGCAAATTGCTCCGAGAGGTCCGAACGATACTTACGGATGTCGGTAGCCGCATTCCTCATATTCGGGCATGGATTGCTGCCGGGCCATGGATAGTTATGAGCCAACAACTCATAGAGCGTGACACCCAAAGAGAATGTATCGGCCGATTTATCCCATGCTATTCTACGAGACGACTCAACAAGATCGGGGGCAAGATATGGCAGTGTGCCGGCAAATGATTTATCATCTGTCGATGTCGATATGTTGAAGTCGATAAGGACATAGCGTTGACGATTGTCCCACACTATGTTGTTAGGCTTTATATCACGGTGGTAGATGGGCGGTTCCTGCGACTGCATGTAAACCAGAGCATCCAAGGTCTGGGTAGCCATCTTGTAGATTTCTTCAAGTGGCAGTTTCATGTCGCCTTTGCTCTTTGTGTAGTCACTGAGGTTGTCACCCTCAAGCAGCTCCATCAGAGTATAGAACATCCCCTGATCGGTCTTTCCGTTGTAGATAAACCTTACGATATGCGGATTGTTGAGACCGCGCAAAGCCTCAAACTCATTGATGGTTTCGTTGGCAGCGACGCTCTTGTCAAAGACTTTGGCAGCATAGAACTCGTCCTGTACCAGATGTTTCGCCTTGAACACACGTCCAAAACCGCCCTTGCCGAGCTCTTCATACAGCACAAGGTCATTTGAAATCTGGTCTCCGCTTTTCAAATCTTTAAGGTCAACATTGGCCTTTGGCTGTGTCTGCGAAGAATGATTGTTGTTTTCCTTTGACTCCTGGGGATAAAGATGGCTGTTTATAAAGTCAATGACCTGTTGCGCATCATACCAGCGTTTGTCAAGGTCTTCTACTATGGTGTTCTGCACAAACTCATCGACCCACTTGGGCAGATCCGGGATAATCGCTGTCGGCAGCTGGTCAGGCGTCAATTCTCCTCCGAGAATGTGGAACTTCAAAGGACTATCAAACGGGACCTTTCCCGTCATCAGTTCATAGAAGATGACGCCAAGTGAATAAATGTCGGTTCCCTCGCATACGTCATCCTCTCTCAATTCCGGAGCTGCATAGGGATTATCGTCGGTGCTCAGACCTGTGCCTACGGAATAATGGAGGTCACTATGCTTTGCGAACCATGCAAAATTGAAATTGCCCAACTGTGCGGTGCCATCGTTAAGAATAAAAATATTCTCCGGATTGACATTGCGATGGAATACGCCCTTTGAGTGTGCCACTTTAAGAGCCTGCGCCACATCGCTTATGATTTTGAGCTTTTCTATCTGAGTGAATGTCTTGAAGCGTGATCGAGCCTTGACGGTGTTTGCAGCCATATAGGGCGCAATCTCATAAAACATCGTCTCCTCATCATTGATACGATATTCCGACTTCAATATATAAGGCGATGCCTCTATTATCTCTTGGGCTGTCTGTGCATTCTCGACCTTCTTGCGGAACGTTGCCATCTGCATGGGGCTTTCATCACGGACAAGAGGATACTCACGGATGCGATAGTACTTGTCGACGAATCCCTGAGGATGGCACAGATACTCGGTAAAATCTTCCGTCTTCTGAAGCACCTCGTCAATAATACGTCCGCAGATACGGGTACGTTGCGCATGGTTGCGCTGCGAGGTTGCCCCTGACAGATATTCGGCTATATCTTTGGCGTATTCGCTTATGGAGTTAGGGCTACGTCGTATCGCATCCGGGTTAGTCAAAAAGTCTATGAGCGGTGTGTCAAGCTGAAAAGTGGCGGCAAAGCAGGCACTTTGAGGGTCAAGTCCGAATTTGCTCTGCTGCGGATGGCTCAGCGTCACAATCGTACTGATCATGCCGAATCGCCATGACGGATTTTTCTGCTGAAGCTTGCTGGCGAGAATCCTTGATTTATATGTTGCTGATTTGTGCGGATTCTTACGCTCCGCGCCATTGACAAACCACAGTTCGTCATCGCCCTGAAGTTTGCCAGCCCAGTCTTTGTTCTCAATATGATATATGCCGTGAGGAGCAATCACTATGCAGTCATATTCAAAGAATTGCACTGCACCGTTTATCTTGGTAGCATATTCTCCGTTCGGGATGATATAATAATCATCCGGAAGATTGGCCACCAGATAATCGTGAAGCTTCTTTTCTCCGGGCTGCACGGCTCCATCGCCTT
>CAJMDR010000416.1 GCA_905212215.1 uncultured Porphyromonadaceae bacterium | reverse complement strand
AGCTTCCTCATCCGCCACACTGTGGCCGCCATACAACGCTGTCACCTTATATGCGGGAGCGAGTTTACGTGCAACCTCATTAATCTGTCGCACCAATTCGCGGGTAGGGGCAATTATTACGGCCTGAACCTTCTGACTCGGGGCTTTAAGGAGTTTAAGGACATAAAGCATGAAAGCCAATGTCTTTCCGCTTCCTGTGGGCGACAACAACATGACATTGCCGGGCACGGATGCTGTTTCCAGCATACGCCTCTGCATGGCGTTCAGCTCCTCTATGCCCAAGGCATCTTTCACCAAAGGCAGGAATTCTTTCTCTCTCATATCAATCTAACGTCCGAAAAGGTCAAAAGGTAGTGGCCGTTATGTTTTTCCTTAATCCCCTCTCAAACAGGGTCCACATCGTAATAAATCTGTGCCGACCGCAACTTAGGGTCGGAAGCGAGGCGGCCATATATCTCGGCAAGCAGTTCCTTTACTTTCTTCATGGATGCCTGCACCTCTATCTTCAGCATGATGGTCTGGTAATAATAGTTGGCGATCCTGGCAATCTGCGGCTTGGCCGGACCGAGTACTCGGTTACCGAACATCTGACGCAGCTCAGCGGCATAACTACCTGCTATGCGTTCCGCCTCACGTTCCTCGCGATGTTTGACATAGAGCATTATTATTCTGGTAAAGGGGGGATAGCCATATTGCCTGCGTTGTTCCAGTTCGTATTCGTAATAGGCGTCATAGTCCTGTCTGCGCACAAATTCCAGCAGAGGATTGCTGCTGTCGTAGGTCTGAATCATCACCTTCCCCTTGCTCTCTCTCCTCCCCGCTCTTCCGGCAACCTGGACAAGCATGTTGAAAGCGCGTTCATTAGCCCTGAAATCCGGGAAATGTAGAAGAGAGTCGGCGTTTACCACACCAACAAAACTGACATTGGCGAAATCCAGTCCTTTACTCACCATTTGTGTGCCGATAAGTATATCGGTCTGGCGGGTCGCGAACTCCTCTATTATCTCCTGATAAGCATCCTTGTTGCGTGTGGTGTCAAGATCCATCCGGCTCACCCTTGCCTCCGGGAAACGCTCGTGTAGATGGTCAGCGATGCGTTCTGTGCCTATTCCACCGGTGCGGATGGAGTTCTGCCCACAGGCCGGACAAAGTCGCGGCAGAGAGGCTGTATGACCGCAATAATGGCAGCTGAGAATGTCGGCACGGCGGTGATAGACCATCGAAACGTCGCAGTTAAGGCATTTGGGCTGCCACCCGCATTGTGTGCAATAGACCGACGGCGCATAGCCCCTTCGGTTCTGGAACATGATGGCCTGCATACCCTGCGAAAGGGTCGAGGTCAGGGACTCCCGTACAGGTGCCGAGAGCATTCCGTCGGACAGCTTCTTCTTATGCTGCTCCGTCATGTCCACAATCTCTATATCGGGTAGTTCCGCACCCTGGAAACGTTCGGGAAGGGTAACAAGGCCATACTTCCCTGTGTTGGTCTTGTAATAAGTATCAATGGCTGGGGTGGCGCTGCCTAACAACGTCTTTGCGCCGTGCATCGACGCCAGCATTATCGCCGCATCGCGGGCATTGTAGCGTGGAGCCGGGTCATATTGCTTATAGCTTGCCTCATGCTCTTCGTCAACCACCACCAATCCTAAATGTAGAAATGGAAGAAAGACCGATGACCTCACCCCAAGGACTACCAACGGCCCTTTTGCTTCCTGCACCCTCCGCCAAAGATCAACCCTCTCGGAGTCGGAGAATTTGGAATGATATACCAAAAGGCGGTTACCGAACACCTTTCGCAACCGGTCGGTAAGCTGAGTTGTCAGGCTTATCTCCGGCACGAGGAAGAGTGTCTGTTTCCCTGCTTCAAGGGCAGAAAGAATGGCATGGCAGTAGATTTCTGTCTTGCCGCTGCCGGTTACGCCATGCAGCAGGACAACGCCTTTGTCGCGCCACGACTCGTTGATCTGCCGCATCGCCTCACGCTGCAAAGGACTGAGCGGAGGAAGCTGCACAGGTTCTCCGGCCAAAGGCACCGTAAAACGGTTTATAGCCTGTTTCTGCACACGCATTATCCCTTTGTCGCAGACAGCGCGTAATATGGGTGCAGCCACCCTCGCTTTCTCCAATAGTTCATCGCGGGTGACCTCCGTCTTGCCATTGCGCTTCACAAGCTCCAGAAACGCCACTAAAAGTTTTTCCTGTTTTGGTGCCGACGATACGGAATCAAAAGCATGATGAAGCCATTCATTATCGGTAAGCTCCGCACTGAGGCTGACCATACTCACTTGTTTGGCACGATAGGAGGGAGCAGCAGTCTCGTC
>CAJMDR010000415.1 GCA_905212215.1 uncultured Porphyromonadaceae bacterium | reverse complement strand
GTTCGGCATCAGGCCGCGGGGACCCAGAATACGGCCCAGCGCACCGACCTTACCCATTACGTTCGGCGTACAGATGATCACGTCGACGTCAGTCCAGCCGGACTTGATCTTGTCGACATACTCGTCCAAGCCTACGTAATCGGCGCCGGCAGCCTGTGCTTCGGCCTCCTTTTCGGGAGTACAGAGCACGAGCACCCGCACCTGCTTACCCGTACCGTGGGGCAGCGTCACAACGCCGCGGACCATCTGATTGGCCTTGCGGGGGTCTACACCAAGACGAACGTCAATGTCGAGCGACGAGTCAAACTTTGTGAAGGTAATTTCCTTTACCTTCTCGGCAGCCTCTTTCAGGGTATAAACCTTTCCGGGTTCTACCTTGGCAAGAGCTGCTTTCATGTTCTTTGTCAGTTTTGCCATGTCGTTGTTCGATTAATTCATCTCGGGGAATGCCCCTTTCACTGTTATACCCATACTGCGTGCCGTACCGGCGACCATACGCATGGCCGACTCTACGGTAAAGCAGTTCAAGTCGGGCATCTTGTCTTCTGCAATGGCCTTTACCTGCTCCCAGGTTATCTCGGCCACCTTGGTACGGTTAGGCTGTGCGGAACCACTTTTGATCTTAGCGGCATCCTTGAGCTGTACAGCTACCGGAGGGGTCTTGACTACAAAGTCAAAGCTCTTGTCGGTGTAATACGAGATTACTACCGGAAGAATCTTACCTGCTTTGTCCTGGGTACGGGCATTGAATTGCTTGCAAAACTCCATTATGTTGATACCCTTGGAGCCGAGGGCGGGACCTACCGGCGGCGACGGGTTGGCAGCGCCTCCCTTAATCTGCAGCTTGATCTGTCCAGCAATTTCTTTTGCCATGTTGTTGTTGTTTGTTTTTGTTAAGCCTAATCACATGTTGACGAGCCTCGTAACCGGTCCATCAGCCTGCGCGTTCGACTTGCGATGTTTCCAACTCTACATTGGTGGGGCGACCGAAAATCTTCACCTCCACTTTAAGCCTCTGGCGTTCTGCATTGACTTCCTTTACTTCGCCAGTCATGCCGGAGAAAGGACCGAATGTCACCTTCACCGACTCGCCGGGACGGAATTCATCTGCCGAGTCATCTACCGGGTTTGAGCCTGCGTCAAGCTGTCCGAGCATGTGCTGCACTTCTTTCTCATGCAACGGTTCGGGAGCACTGCCTTTGGCTCTTCCGCGCAGAAAGTCTATGACATTTGTCGTGTTTCGAAGTTCATAGATGACCTCACCGGTCAACTCAGCTTCTACAAACACATAACCCGAATAGACAAGGCGGTCTTTGAGTACCTTCTTGCCGTTGCGGGTGGCATATACTTTCTCAGTAGGTATAAGAACCTGTGAGACATAGTCCCCCAGGGTCGAATTCTTGATTGCGGCATCAAGAATCTCTTTAACCTTAGCTTCTTTACCTGAAATGGCACGCAGTACGTACCATTTTTTCTTATTCTCAGCCATTGGTTAATGCTTATCCTATACTGTAGACAACCTCCATCAGAAGCTCAAAAATCTTATCAATAGCCCATATCACAACTGCCAGTATGATGGAAGCAATCAGCACCAGCACAGAGCTGTTGATAAGTTGTTTTTGAGTTGGCCAAGAAACCTTATAGACGAGTTCGTTATAAGATTCCTTTATGTCCTGTATCAGTTTCATTTTCTATTCTTTTGGCACGGGAAGAGAGGCTCGAACTCCCGGCACCTGGTTTTGGAGACCAGTGCTCTACCGACTGAGCTATTCCCGTAGATTAGGGCTTTCCAACACTATGTGGCCGGAAAGCCCTATTTTATTTTCAAGTCTGACTTATGCCTGACTTATTAGTCGTCAATCACGCCTGTGATCTGGCCGGAACCCACGGTGCGGCCACCCTCACGGATAGCGAAACGCAGACCTGCGTCGCATGCTACCGGAGTGATGAGCTTAACGTCGATCTCAACGTTGTCACCGGGCATTACCATTTCTACACCTTCCGGAAGAGTGATCTCGCCGGTTACGTCAAGTGTACGGATGTAGAACTGCGGACGATACTTGTTGTGGAACGGAGTGTGGCGGCCACCTTCTTCTTTCTTCAGGATATAAACCTGAGCCTTGAAGTGATCGTGAGGCTTAACCTGTCCGGGATGGCAGATTACCATACCACGCTTAACCTCGTTCTTGTCGATACCACGGAGGAGCAGACCTACGTTATCGCCGGCTTCACCCTCATCAAGGATCTTGCGGAACATTTCCACACCGGTAACAACCGACTTGCGGTCAGCGCCGAGGCCGAGGATCTGAACTTCGTCACCCACTTTCACGCGGCCAGC
>CAJMDR010000414.1 GCA_905212215.1 uncultured Porphyromonadaceae bacterium | reverse complement strand
CAAGAGAAGTACGGTGGCAATAAATTTTGTAATTTTGCTCCGATAAAAAATAAATCCTTTGATCTAACCTAAAACACAGATATGAAACACGCAAAGACACTCATGCTTTCGCTGCTTCTGACAGGATTCATGGGGATGAATGCCCAAAATCATCTGGGTAGTGTCAATCCCAAGAATTTCGACCCGGAAGTTGCACCTTCAGCCGACTTTTACAAGCATGTCAACGCAGGATGGATGAAATCCCATCCTCTAACTCCCGAACGCTCCCGTTTCGGTCAGTTCGATGTTCTCAACGACAGCAGCAATGCACGTATCAAGAACATAGTTCTCGGTCTCGCCGCCACCAATCCTAAGCCAGGAACAGTGGCATATCAGGTAGCGAACCTCTATGAACTCGCCATGGACTCGACCCGTCGCAATGCAGAAGGCAACAGGCCAATTCAGGCGCATCTGAAGAAAATTGAAGGAACTTCTAAAGATCAGCTTCCTGAACTCATTACATGGATGCACGCCAACTACGGCAACCCTTTCTTCTCTGCAGGTTTCCAGGAAGACCTTGCCAACAGCAATGTCTATGCCATGTATCTTAGCGGACCGTCGCTGGGAATGGGTGACCGTGATTACTATCTCAAGAACGACAAGGATAACACTAAGGTACGCAACGCTTATCGCAAGCTCATTGAGCAACAGATGATCAATGCAGGCTTTAGCAAAAATGATGCGAAACGTATAGCCACCAACGTTCTAAAGATAGAAACCGAGCAGGCTGAAGCTGCCATGACACGCGAGGAAAGCCGTAACATCCCCGCCATGTACAATGTACGTACGTTAGCACAGGTCAAGGAACTGTATCCCAACGTAGACTGGGAAGCATATTTCCCCGCGGTAATGGGCTTCAAGGCTCCAGAGAGCATCATCGTAACCGAACTCAAAGGAATGGAGAAAGCTAACAAGCTTTTGGCTTCTCTTACCGAACGCGAGATAAAAGACTATCTGCTGTGGGACTATGTTTCTCAGGCTGCCGGAGCACTCAGCGACAAGTTCGTCAACACCAGCTTTGACTTCAGTAAGGTTATAAGCGGCGTCAAGCAGCAGCGTCCCCGTTGGAAAAGAGCCCTCGGTTCCGTAGAAGGCCTGATGGGTGAAGCAGTAGGTCAGCTCTATGTCAACAAGTACTTCCCCGCTTCATCCAAAGAATACATGGAAGGTCTTGTTGAGAACCTTCGCGATGCTCTCGCAAAACACATCATGAATCTTGAGTGGATGACTCAAGAGACCAAGGTACAGGCACTTCGCAAACTCTACAACATAACCGTCAAGATTGGTTATCCCGATAAGTGGAAAGACTATTCAACCCTCACAATCGATCCGTCTCTCAGTTTCTATGAGAACCGTCACAATGCCCAGATGTGGCATCAGCAGGAATATCTCAAGAAATGGGGAAAACCCGTGGACAAGACAGAATGGGGCATGACACCACAGACAATCAATGCCTATTACAATCCCGTTGCCAACGAGATAGTATTCCCGGCAGGTATTCTGCAGGCGCCTTTCTATTCTCCCAACAGCTCTGATGCAGAAAACTATGGTGGCATTGGTGTGGTTATAGGCCATGAGCTTACTCACGGTTTCGATGACCAGGGACGCAACTTTGATGCCGCAGGCAACATGACAGACTGGTGGACTCCGGCTGACGCAGAAGCCTTTGCAAAACTCACCAAAGGTCTTGTTGACCAATACAGCGAAATTGAAGTCCTTCCCGGTCTTCAGGCAAACGGTCAGTACACACTCGGAGAGAATATTGCAGACCAGGGTGGCCTCCGTATAGCTTATACAGCATTCCTTGATTCACAACGCAAGAAAGGCGTCGACATCAACAGCGAGAAAGAGCTTGTTGATGGCTTCACTCCCCAACAGGCATTCTATCTCAACTTTGCCAACCTCTGGGCACAGAACATACGTCCTGAGGAAATGCGTCGTCTGACTATCGGGGACGTACACTCACTTGGAGAAAACCGCGTGAACGTTTCACTTCGCAACATAGCTCCTTTCTTTAAGGCATTTGGTATCAAAGCAGGAGATCCAATGTTCCGTCCTGAAGAGGAAAGAGTAATCATCTGGTAATTTTAAAGGACTGAGAAATCAGTAAATTATAATCATAATAAGTAAAAAGTCGCGTCCATTGCTTGAGGCGCGACTTTATTTTTAGAGCAAATAACACGGATGGGTTATGATATCGGTAGCCTGTAGTTTTCTCACCTTTGTCATTAATCAAGAAATAAAAAAGGATAAAAAATTTTGTCATGTAAAAATAAAGCAGTAACTTTGCAGAGTCAAAA
>CAJMDR010000413.1 GCA_905212215.1 uncultured Porphyromonadaceae bacterium | reverse complement strand
AATGCGCCCTGTGTATAGGTGGTGATGGTGCCGTCTTCCAGCTCGCTGATCAACTCGCATTTGTAAGTCTCGCCTCTTGCGCCGAATGCTTCCAGAGCGTCTGCTTTGGAAATCTCGCGGCGTACTATGTCTTCTTTCTTGCGGGCCAGCTCAAGCATCTTTGCCTCTATCTTGGTAAAGTCCTCGTCGGTGATTTTATGCTCTCCCGGGTCGATGTCATAGTAGAAGCCGTTTTCAATTGCCGGGCCGATGCCGAATTTTACACCGGGGTAAAGCTCCTGGAGAGCTTCTGCCAGCAAGTGAGCCGAAGAATGCCAGAAAGCATGTTTGCCTTCTTCATCCTCCCATTTGAAGAAACGTATTTCAGCATCGCCTTCCACAGGTCGGGTAAGATCCCAGTCTTTGCCGTTTACCTGGCAGGCGAGCACATCCTGTGCTAGCCGAGGGCTGATGCTCTTGGCTATATCCAGAGGGGTAGTTCCGGACTCGTACTGACGAACTGAGCCGTCGGGGAATTTTATGTTGATCATTTACTGTTCAGAATAATTGCGCAAAGGTAATACATTTTGGCGTAATTTCCTAATTTTTTAGCGTAAAAACGCCAATTTGCCTCTATAAATAGGGTCTTGGCCTGTAAGAAACGGGTCTAAGAACGTTTCCAGCACCATGTCACCTTGGCTATGCCGTGGAATCGCGGAATGGGAGGAGCCATTTTGCTTACGCTCACTGTTATTGTCTCCAGGTCGTTCCATCGCTTCTGTATGGTATTGCCTATAGTGGCTGCCACATGTTCAAGCGTATTGCTTGGCTGGGACATGATATCTGTCGCCAATTCATACAGTTCCGCATAGCACAGAGAGCCGCGTAAATCATCGGCGACGTTCGTTTCTTTAATGAAATATGCGGCGCTGATGTCTACCTCGAAATCGTTGCCTATCTTGCGTTCCTGTGGCAACATTCCATGAAAAGCATGGAAGCGCACCTTTTCCAGGCGCACCTCCATCATGGTTGTTCCGTGGTTCGTCATTTGCACTGACAGCCTTCTGCCGGAATCTTGTCGATTCTGCGCTGATGTCTTCCGCCCTGGAATTTGGCGTTCAGGTAAGCGAAGACGATGTCCTTTGCCTGACCGTAGTCAATGAATCGTGCCGGGAGGACGAGGAAATTTGCGTTGTTGTGTTGCTTTGCCAGGTCTGCCAGTTCAGGAGTCCAGCAAAGGGCTGCGCGGATGCCCTGATGTTTGTTTAGGGTCATCTGCATGCCGTTTCCGGAGCCGCACATACCTATTCCGAAGTCACATTCGCCGTTTTCTACCGCTATTGCTGCGGGGTGGGCGAAATCGGGATAGTCGCACGATTCGGTGCTGAAAGTGCCGAAGTCCTCTGCCTCGTAACCTAAGGAGCGGACATATTCAATAAGCTTTTCTTTCAGTTCAAAGCCGGCGTGGTCGCTGGCGAAAGCTATTCTTTCCATTATCAGTAGGTTTCTGAAGTGTGTTCTTTTGAGTGAAAACGCGCCTTGGCAGATAAGGTTTGCCGTGGTTCGCGGTTTGCGGTGCAAAATTAAGGTATTTTTAGATAAGGACAGCCATACATGTCGTATTTTTTTACTATCTTTGTGGTCTGAAAAGGCGATGCCTTTTGTTTCTCCTCCGCTTTAAGAGTCTTTCTCCTTAAAGCGAAGAGCCTCTCTCCTCCGTGACAAGGAATAAATGCACCGCAAATAAGCAATGCAAGAAGACGAAGAAAAATTGTTCGGAGACATGAGTGTCGAAGACCGCACCGTTCCGGTGAACATCGACACTGAAATGAAAACGGCCTACATCAACTATTCGATGTCGGTGATAGTGTCGCGTGCCCTTCCCGATGTGCGCGACGGTTTCAAACCTGTGCATCGTCGTGTGTTATACGGCATGGATCAGTTGGGAAACAATTACAGCGGAGATACTAAGAAGTCGGCACGTATCGTGGGCGAGGTGATGGGTAAATATCACCCTCACGGTGACTCTTCAATTTACTATACCATGGTGCGCATGGCTCAGGACTGGAGCTTGCGTTACCCGCTGATTTACGGTCAGGGAAACTTCGGTTCCATAGACAATGACTCGGCGGCGGCAATGCGTTATACCGAGGTCAAGCTGGAACGCATGGGCGAGGAGATGCTCCGCGACCTTGATGCCGATACTGTTGACTTTGTGCCCAACTTCGACAACACCACCCGCGAGCCTTCCGTTCTGCCTACCCGCATACCTAACCTGCTGGTAAACGGGGCTTCCGGAATAGCCGTGGGCATGGCCACCAACATGCCGCCTCATAACCTGACGGAATGTCTCAATGCTTCCATAGCTCTGATAGACA
>CAJMDR010000412.1 GCA_905212215.1 uncultured Porphyromonadaceae bacterium | reverse complement strand
CAGCCGCAACTATGAACTCCGCGCCCGCAAGCCCAACGGGGGCGCCCAAGGCTTCACATCGGCAGATGTGCTTTATATGGTAATGCCAGACCGCTTCGCCGACGGCAATCCCGGCAACAACCGTCTGAAATCCATGCGTTTCCCCGCCGAGGTAGACCGCAGTAACCTCAACATTCGTCATGGCGGCGACCTCAAGGGAATACAGCAGCATCTTGACTATATCGACTCCTTAGGGGTAACGGCGGTATGGCTTAACCCTGTTTTGGAGAACGACATGCCCGGCGGCTCTTATCACGGCTACGCCACTACGGACTATTATCGTGTAGACCCACGTTTCGGCACCAATGCCGAATACCGTGCCCTCACCGACTCGCTCCATGCCCGCGGCATCAAGACCGTCATGGACATGATTTTCAATCACAGCGGTTCGGAACATATATGGTTGCGCGACATGCCATCAAAAGACTGGATAAACTTCGGCGACAACTACGTTCAGACCAACCATAAGTTAGTATCGCTCAGCGATCCATACGCCTCGGACTATGACCGGAAGATGACCACAGACGGATGGTTCGTAAGCGAGATGCCAGACCTTAACCAGCGCAACCCGCATCTCATGCGCTATCTCATACAGAACTCCATCTGGTGGATAGAGGAAGCCGCTATCGACGGTATCCGCATGGACACATATCCTTACGCCGACAAAGATGCCATGGCACAATGGGTTGCAGAGGTAGAAAAACAATATCCGGATTTCACCATCGTGGGCGAGTGCTGGTTCGCCGAGTCCGGCATGGAACAAGGCTGGCAACGCGGCAGCAAAGATCCGGTGGCGGGAAAAGATTCCAATCTTCCCGTAGTGATGGACTTCGCACTCATGCTCAAGAGCCGCGGTCTGCAGCCATACACCGAACAGACCGACGAATGGAACGATGGTCTTGTAAAGCTGTATAACCATTTCGCTCTTGATCATTTATATGCCGACCCGCTGAAACTGTTGCGGTTCCTTGATAACCACGACACGGAGCGTGTGTTGTTGGAACAGCCTAAGAACCTCGACGCCTGGAAACAAGCTGTGACAATATTGCTCACCGTGCCCGGCATACCGCAGGTTTATTACGGCACCGAGATGCTGATGAGCGGTGACCGCAAGAGAGGCGACGGCAATGTGCGCCGCGACATGCCCGGAGGTTTCCCCGGCGATTCCATAAGCATATTTAACGCCGAAGGTCGTACTCCCATGCAGCGTGAGGCCTATGACTTCATGAGCCAACTGCTGCAATGGCGCAAAGGCGCCGAGGCCGTCCACAACGGCAAGATGAAGCATTTCGCTCCCAATCAGGGGGTATACGTATATCAGCGCTATATCCCGGGAACGGATAAGGAAGTAACAGTTATCCTCAACGGTACCGACAAAGCTGTGGAATTGGACATGAACCGCTACAAGGAGATTTTGAAACCGGGAGCTGAATATACCGACATCCTCACCGGAGAGAAAATAACACCGATGCCTCAGGGCGATTCTTCACTGAGTCTTACCCCCCGTAAGATTCTGATAATCGAACCTTAATCCCAATACTGCAGATTATACGATGAAGGTTCTTATCGCGAGCAAATTCTTCTACCCCCGAGGTGGTGATACATTAGTAGCTATGGCTACCAAACGGCTCCTGGAAGCACATGGCCACGAGGTGCGAATCTTCGCCATGGAATACCCTGAGAACTTGGAACTGCCCGATTGTGCCGGCTACGCATCTCAGGTCTGCTTCGGCGGCGGTATAAAAAACAAGTTACGGGGATTATGGCGTTCGTTTGGAAAAGGCGATGGCGCATCGGCGGCACGTAAGGTGATAGACGATTTCAAACCGGATGTGGTGCATCTGCACAACGTGCACTCATATCTGTCGCCTGTCATTGGCGAAATCGCCCATAAGCGTGGAATAAAAGTCGTGTGGACTCTGCACGACTACAAGCTCATCTGCCCATCCTACAGCTTCCGCAGACCAGACGGCACTATCTGTCAGGAATGTCTTGCCGACAAAGGCGCACTCATGCGTCATCGCTGCATGAAAGGCAGCCTTGCAGCCTCGCTCCTTGCCCGCCTGGAAGCCGCCGTATGGAACAGGAAACGGATGGTATCATTCACAGATACTTTCATTACTCCCAGCCGCTTCATGGAAGAGAAGATGAAGGAAGGAGGATTCCCTGCTGAGAAAATCGTCACACTCTGCAACTTCATAGATCCGGCCAAGTTTGCTGTGCTTGAATCACTGCATGTGCGCAAACAAGGCAACGGATATTTCTGCTATATCGGCCGTCTGTCGCAGGGAAAAGGCATCCCCACATTACTGGCAGGCGCC
>CAJMDR010000411.1 GCA_905212215.1 uncultured Porphyromonadaceae bacterium | reverse complement strand
GAACCCTCCGGCGGCAATGACGCCTTCGGCGGCTTCGGCGCAGATCCCTTCGGCGGAAACACGGCAACGCCCTCCGCTCAGAAACAGGAACGCCCCGACCTCAAGCCCGACGACCCGAAGCGTGTGGTGGATCTGAAACCGAAACCCCTCTTCCCCGAAGGCTACGACCTCAACTCCCTCACCGAAGCCACCGCCGTGGCGAACTTCACCTCGGAGATTGAAGGACAGCGCGCCGGAGTGCTTAACCTGTGCTTCGACATAGGCGGCAGCACAAGCGACATCTCCGCGCTGTGGATGCTTCCCCAGGGAGTGACGATGATAAAGCAGAACTCCATCCGCTTCGCCGCAATGCTGGTGAGCCAGGCAACACGCCATCTGCCGGAGTTCGAGAATGTGCTGCGCAAGGTGTGCGCACAGACGCAGACGAGTCTGTTGGGTCTGAACGAAGGCGACAAACGCTTCTCTTCCGACACAGCACCATATTACTTCGAGCAGATAGTTGACCGTTTCGACGACAACCAGCTCCAGATACTCTACCAGACCATCGGCGCCGACTGCCCGAGGCTGATGTTCGTCAACCTCTACGTTACCGGCCTGCTGATGTTCTATGCCGGACAGATAGCGCGCAAGCTGATAGATGACCTTGCGCACCTCACTCCCGCGGAACGCCCCACGGCACGGCCCATAGTAACCGTTACTTTCGCCGGAAAGGGTTCGCGTCTGTTCCAGTGGATGAGCATCCTTCCCAACAACCGCGACGCGGTATATTACCGCGAGATGTTCGTGGCAGGCTATGGCCGCGAGGCGCTTGTGAACTCCCTGGCAGGGTGGCCGCGCATAGAGCTTCCGAAGGATGACCGCAGCAAGAATATAAAATACGAGGTCAGCAAGGGTCTCGCCAAGGGTAATCCGAAGCTCCTCATTCCCGAAGGGGGCAACGAGGCGGAGATAGTGAGCGAAAGCAATTTCGAGGTGATAGACGCCAGGAACCAGGCACACCGCGTGAACGACATTAACACTCTCACGCCGGAGATGATACGCTTCATAGGGCGCTATTTCAACCCCGTCAACAATGCTTTGTGCGACCGCTTCATAGCCTTCTCGGGCCTTTATTTCAAGGCTATTGCGGGGCTGTTCGGCAAACGCCTCAACCAGCAGGTATTCAATGTGGCGTTCAAGGACATGAACATTGTGCAGTACGTACAGAGCCGTCCTGAGTTCAAGGCTGCCATGCGTGCCGCCGAGAGCGGCGAGCCGTTCGACTATGTGGCACCGCTCATCATACTCGAAGGAATGAAATTCTACGACAAATACCTTATAAGAGCACTTGGCTGATGGCAGAGAGGTTCAGAGTAATAATGCGGATTTCGCGCCGCGGTGTAACGTTGCTCTATCGTCAGGGCAACGGAGAGCCTGAGCCGTTTCCGGGCTGTGAATGGCCTCAGCCGCTGGCTCTTATGGTAAGCGGCAACGAGGTCATCTTAGGCAGCGAGGCCGCCTCTGCCGCCGCCATGGGCAACGACAATGCCATACCCGACTATTTCGAGGCCATAAAGCATCCGCGCCGCGTGGCCCTGGGTGCCGGCACCACCGAGGTGCGCCAGTTGCTGCTGCATGCTTTCGAGGAGAGGCTGAAAGATCTTCTCGAAACGCAGTTCTTCGGCCAGGAAGGAAGCGTGGAGGAGAACCGCAACACCATGCCTTTCCTCATCGCCACGGAACCGGATGTGGCCTCCAATGAGAAGGATTATCTGCTGAACCTCTTCGGCAGGGCAGGCTACAAGAACCTCCAGACGGTGGCCATGGACAGCATGGTGTGCCGCTGCCTGCGCCATGAGGATAAGCCTCTTCTCCTTGTCAACAGCGACGGCAAGGACCTCCATCTCACACTCAGTCTGGAAAACAATGTCTGCAAGACGCTCTCCATAGCCGATGCGGGCACGGACCCCAGGGTGGCAAAGGTTGCCGACAGTATCTGGGAGGATATCCGCTACAACATAACGGACCCGGACCGCGAGCGCGAGGATGAGCTTCTCCGCGCCGAGGCGGTGCGCTTCCTGCGCTCCGGGAAAAGGGAATGGACGGAATATATCACTCTCAGCAACGGCATGTCGGTGTCGTACTGGGTGCAGCGTCCGAGGACTTTCCAGAACGACAGCCCGCTGACAAACCATATCAAATACAGTGTGGAGAACTTCCTGAAGAGCAACGGCATACCTGTAAAGGACCATGTGGAGCTGCTTCTGTGGGGCAACACTGCGGGGAACGCTTATTTCCGCGATCTGCTGAGCGCCGGATTCCTGGAGTGCGGCGAGCAGAACGAGGAGAACACGAAGCTTGTCCGGCGCTTCCTGGCGGCGATAGAGATTGTTCCTGCCTCGCCT
>CAJMDR010000410.1 GCA_905212215.1 uncultured Porphyromonadaceae bacterium | reverse complement strand
TTCGAGACGTTCGTTATCTGCGACAATCTTTACCAGGGTTATCTGATGACGCAGAATGACCTGCTGCTCGATCAGCTCGCGGCGGTGCTGTATCGCGGCAGCATGAAGCTCTCGGATGTGGAGAGGGTGAGTGTGTTCTACTGGTTCGCCTCGCTGAAGGATATGCTCAGCCACAAGTTCCCGGACTTCTTTCAGCCGGTAGCAGATTCTTCGACTAATCTTCTCGGTCCTACTCATGCTTCGGTGGAAGCGGCCATGAACGCGCAGATCCGCGCTCTAACCAAAGGCGACATCACCAAGGAGAAGGAGGTGCTGTCGCTCGACACTCACCGCGCCCTCACGGAGCTTGACGCCCAGGCCCGCGAATACAAGGAGATGAAAAGTGTGGGTGGTTGAGTGGTGAGTGGATGAGTGGTTGAGTGCGCTGCCATCATAGTACTCAGTACTCATAGTACTCATAGTACTCAAAACCCGTTCTCAAACCCAATAAACAATGAACAATGAACTTTTAACAGGCACTTGGAACGCTACGGCTTTCTTTGAAAACCTTACCGCTACCAACCTCCTCGCTCGGCAGGAGGGTTTCTCTTTCTGTCGTGTATCCGGCCTGGAGGGTTTCGAGCAGGCTGTCGCACTGATGCAGGAACTCACGGCCTTTGTCTGTGTCTCGGACATCGCCGACGGCTATACCGAGCTTAACAACACTCCGCACACCCGTAGGGTGAAGACGGTGTTCCTTGCCATGCGCCATGCCGTGGACGATATGGAGGCCCGTACCCGCTGCATGGAGACGATGCGCGAGCTGTTCCGCCAGTTCATGACGCGGCTCCTTCCTGAGAAGACCCGCCTCGAAGAGAACTGCATCTACATTGACCAACGAATTACTTTCAATGAGATTGACCGCTACTTCTTCTCCGGTTGTGCCGCCGCTTTCTTCCAGATTGCCGTGGATGTTTACACCGATTTGCGGTTCAGAGAGGATGAGTGGGTGACAGTGGATGAGTCATTGAATTGTTGAGTGTTGGTCTCCTTAACCTCCTTAATTTCCTTAATCTCCTTAAACTCCAAAAATGGATTCAAATGCCCGCGAGCAGGAACGCCGACGCTACATAAATGCTTTCAACTCCACCATGGTAAAGATTTGGAAGGAGCGTATCGTTATGCTTGGCGCCGTTGATACCGGAGCGCTCTACCGCTCTGTAATAGGCATCGGCATGACCGCCGACGGCAAATATATCGACATCTCTCTCTCGCAGTCGTTCAACGCTTACGGCATTTTCGTGGACTATGGTACCGGCTCTAACACGCCGCGTGGGAATCCCGGCGACATAGGCCGCAGCAATCGTCGTGTGCGCAAGAATTGGTTCTCGCGCAAGTACTATGCCTCGGTGATGAATCTACAGGAGTTCATGGCCGACAATCTCGGCAAGCAGTTCTGTGCCGCCGTCTCAAACGCTCTCAATCCCGATGTGCTCCGTGACTCAATCTCTAAATAATAATTGTATTTTGTGTCTTTTCATTTCCATTCTTCCGGCCATAACTTCGCGGTGTAAATCATTCCGATATGGCTATCGACTCTTCTTCGCTCGCACAGCTCATAGCTGAGTTCCGCGCTCTCAATACAAGAGACGCGGGGTCGC
Organism: uncultured Porphyromonadaceae bacterium; assembly: GCA_905212215.1. Lineage (GTDB taxonomy): Bacteria > Bacteroidota > Bacteroidia > Bacteroidales > Muribaculaceae > Lepagella. The sequence continues at coordinate 747 of CAJMDR010000410.1, read as the reverse complement.
CCGACTCGCTGGGGTTCATCCTCGACAAGTTGCGCCTGGCGATAGACGCGGCAAATATCTCAGGTGGTACTGCCGTGGACTTGCAGCCTATTCAGAATAAGATCTCTCAGCTGCAAAGCGACCTCGAGACGCTTGACGGAGATATGCAGGTCATTGCAAGTGATCTGCAGGACTTGGAAAGCGCGGTGTCGGGGCTATCGGCTAAGATTGGCGCCGTAAACGGCATAGCACCGCTCGGTGCCGACTCAAAGGTGCCTCGGCGCTGTCTCCCAGGCTCGGATGCGGTGAGCCGTTTCGCCGCCATTGTGAATGCTCAGGGTATTACCGTCTCTTCGCAGACGCCTCCTTCCGGCTCCTATATGATTGAGGTGATTTGGCTCAAATCCGCAATGACGGTGGACTCTCATACTCGGTATTCCGGTCGGTTCGTGGCCCGATACTCTCCAATCAGCGACATCCCGGCGCCACTTACTGACAATGCAGACGCTTCCGATGTAAGCGGCTCCACTGAGACAGGTGGTTCCGGAGAGGTAGGAGGCGATGCGGGTGGCGTGACTTCCGACGCTTACTACGCGCAATGGCCCGGATATGAGGACTTCTGCAATGCCGACGGCTCCCCGCTGAATTACCGCCTCTATATCTGCAATGATTCCGGCGAATTGCTTGACCGCTCGCCATCTGACAATAACGCGCTTCGCGTTCTCTCAACTGCGCCATTGCTGGTATCCGGCGAAATTCAAATTCCTT
>CAJMDR010000409.1 GCA_905212215.1 uncultured Porphyromonadaceae bacterium | reverse complement strand
CTTCAGTATTTAGATTCAGACCAACCTCTAACCAGCAACCAATCTTAATCCATATTCATTATGGCAAACAATAATAAGAAAATGCCGCCGTCGCCTGCCGAGAGCTGTCCCGCAATCAACGGTTACGAGACGCCGACCGGTGTCTATACAGGCAAACCCGATATATGTTATCCTAATACCCCAGGCTTCAAACCCGCCACATATTGTCCCGTAGGGGGTGTGATCCTAGCCGACGGAGACCTGGAATACAACACCGACCGCCGCACCGTGAAAGTGACAGTGAAAAACACCGGCGACCGCCCCATACAAGTAGGTAGCCATTTCCACTTCTTCGAGGTGAACCGCTATCTGGAGTTTGACCGTCCCAAGGCCTTCGGATACCATCTTAACATACCCGCCACCACAGCAGTGCGTTTCGAGGCAGGTGAGGAGAAGGAAGTCGAGCTGGTGGCTTATGCGGGCAAGCAGCGAATAATAGGTTTCAACGGACTTGTGCAGGGCTATGCAGGACTGGAGGACTCTCCGGTATACTATCCGAAACGAATCGAGTCTATCCGCCGCATGAAGGAATACGGATTCCGCAGCGAGGATGAGGCAACTATTGAAGGAGAAGCGAAATAAGTTCCACCACCACACACATACCTCAATATGGCAACGATTTCAAGATCAGAAAACAATATGCTTTTCGGCCCCACTGTGGGCGATAAAATCCGTCTGGCCAATACGGATCTTTACGTGGAGATAGAAAAAGATCTCCGGGTGCTGGGCGACGAGGCTGTCTACGGCGGTGGCAAGACACTGCGCGACGGCATGGGCCTGGCGAACACCATAACAGGAAAGGAAGGCAGTCTCGACACTGTTATCACCAATGTAACCATTCTTGACCCTGTGCTGGGAGTGGTAAAGGCCGATGTCGGCATCAAGGACGGCAAAATCGCGGGCATAGGCAAAGCCGGAAACCCGAATGTCATGAAGGGTGTCACCCCGACTCTCTGCACAGGAGCAAGCACCGACGCCATCTCCGGCGAGCACCTCATACTTACCGCAGCAGGCATTGATGGCCATGTGCACCATGTGGCACCACAGCAGGCCTATAACTGCCTCAGCAACGGCATCACCACTCTTATCGGCGGCGGCATAGGTCCTACCGACGGCTCCAACGGCACTACCATCACCTCAGGTCGTTGGAACACCGAGGCAATGCTCCGCTCAATTGAAGGCATACCCATCAACTACGGCCTTCTCGGGAAAGGGAACTGCTCATGTCAGGAATCTCTGGCCGAGCAGATAGAGTCCGGCGTAATGGGCCTCAAGATACATGAGGACTGGGGCACCACTATGGAGGCTCTGCGTGCCTGTATGACAGCAGCCGACAAATATGATGTGCAGGTGGCACTCCACGCCGATACCCTCAACGAGTGTGGATATGTTGAGGACACCATCGCCGCAATCGATGGTCGCACCATACACAGCTACCACACGGAAGGTGCCGGCGGCGGCCATGCTCCCGACCTGCTGAAGGTGGCCTCCATGCAGAATGTGCTGCCCTCCTCCACTAACCCCACTCTGCCTTTCGGCATCAACTCGCAGGCCGAGCTTTTCGACATGATCATGGTATGCCACAACCTGAACCCCGACATACCCAGCGACGTCGCTTTTGCCGAGAGCCGTGTACGTCCCGAGACTCAGAGCGCCGAGAATGTGTTCCATGACCTTGGCATAATATCGATGGTCTCCTCCGACTCGCAGGCCATGGGCCGCGTGGGAGAAAGCTTCATGCGCACATTCCAGATGGCAAGCTACATGAAACAGGCCCGCGGCAAACTCAAGGAAGATGCCGACGGCAACGACAACTTCCGTGTACTGCGTTATCTGGCACAGATTACCCTCAACCCGGCTATTACTTACGGCATCAGCGAGATCCTCGGCTCCATAGAGGTAGGCAAGATGGCCGACCTGGTGCTGTGGGAGCCTGAGTTCTTCGCCACCAAGCCGAAGATGGTCATCAAGGGCGGTCTCATCAACTGGGCTAACATGGGCGACTGCAATGCCTCGTTGCCTACTCCGCAGCCCAAGTACATGCGTCCCATGTACGGTGCTTACGGCAAAGAGATGCCCGCAACCTGCGTCATCTTCGTCAGCCAGGCCGCTTACGACCTCGGCATCAAGGAGAAGCTGGGTCTGGACAGAATAGTATATCCTGTTCACGGCACACGTCAGATCACTAAGGCCGATATGGTCCGCAACACCGCCACGCCGCACATCGAGGTGGATCCTGAAACGTTCTATGTTACCGTAGACGGCGTGCTCGCCTACGTTCCGCCGGCAAAGGAACTTTCCTTGGCACAGCTTTATTGGTTCAGCTGATTCCGACTGAAAGGAAAACAATACATATTCTCCTCTACCCTCGGCGG
>CAJMDR010000408.1 GCA_905212215.1 uncultured Porphyromonadaceae bacterium | reverse complement strand
TATCAACATAATTAATGAAGTTGTTTAAACTAATTTACGAATAAAAATGATGAAGTTGTATTAATGCTTTTATTCTCTTTGTCAATCTTCAGCCATCTATCCGGTGAATTTCCATACCCTCATCGGTCACGATGCCCGCATCGCTCCCTCTTCGCGTATGAAAATTTCCTCGGATATATGACTGAATCTTAACAAAGAAATAAGTTTAAACAACTTCAATGGCAAGTGATTTGTTGATTACTTGTCCAATCTAAAAAGGAAAACACACATGAAAGACGTTAAACAGACCATGCTCGACCGCGTGACGATACGCCGCTACGAGCGAGAGGCAATTCCTGCGGAGACAATGGAATTTATTTTCCAGGCAATCCGTAACACTCCTACGAGCTACAACGGACAGCAATTCTCGGTGATAGACATCTCCGATCAAGCTTTGAAGGAGGAATTTTACGCCATAACCAACCAAAAGCAGATAAAGACCTGCAACCGCTTTCTGGTGTTCTGTGTGGACTACAACAAGATAGCGCTCCTTGCCAAGGCCAAAGGTCTGGACATGCCTCCGTTCACCAATACCATGGATGGTGTTACCGTGGGCATCATCGATGCTTCACTGGCAATGATGAGCGCTGTGGTGGCAGCTGAAGCCGCCGGATTAGGTGCCAACTGCATAGGCTATCTGCGCACTGTGGATCCTCCGAAGGTGGCTGAGATGCTGAAACTTCCGAAGGGTGTGTTTGTGGTCTGTGGTCTCTGTCTGGGCATTCCCCGCGAGCATCCTGACCTGAAACCGAAACAGGGCATGGGACTGATGATTCATTCCAATTCCTACCGACAGGATGAGGCGGCAATGACAGATGAACTGCTGAACTACGACGCCATCATAACCCAATACAACAAATCCCGCTCAGGAGGCACCACCGACAATGACTGGTGTGACCATATCCTGGATTATTACCGCCATGCAATGGGGTACAGGATACTGGATTACCTGCGGGCTCAGGGCTTTGACCCCAAGGTGTGAATTAAACTCCAAGGAGGTTAAGGAATTTAAGGAGGTTAAGGAGTTCTGATAAATTTCTTGTTAATCAAACAGGGCGTGGCAAAATGATTTGTCATGCTCTGTTTGGTTTTGATAGATAATCCGGATTATGATGGTAAATTGATACAGTCAGAATCTGGAATATTTTGGCAAAATGATAAAAGTTGTCGTTAGAATTCGCTGGTGAAATGAAAGCGGATTTTAGGGAAGTCGTTTTGAGCCATCTGCAGTACATAGTTGCTGTCGGCAAGAAAGACATCGCGTCCTTCTTTGTCAGTGGCCATATACTGTTGTTTACGGCGTTTGAACGCAGCGAGTTCCTGCTCGTCGTCGCTCTCTATCCAGCATGCCTTGTATAGGCTCAACGGTTCCCAGCGGCATTGTGCTCCATATTCATGCAGCAACCGGTATTGAATCACCTCGAACTGGAGCTGTCCTACTGTGCCAATTATCTTGCGTTCGTTGAAGCTGGAAGTGAAGAGCTGTGCCACACCCTCGTCCATCAGTTGGCGTATGCCCTTGTCAAGCTGTTTTGCCTTCATGGGGTCGGCGTTCTCGATGTATTTGAACATTTCCGGCGAGAAGCTGGGCAAGCCCTTGAAGTGCAGGTTCTCTCCTGAGGTAAGGGTGTCGCCTATCTTGAAGTTTCCGGTATCGGGAAGACCTACAATATCTCCGGGCCAAGCCTCGTCGACGATGCTCTTTTTCTGGGCCATGAAAGCCGTGGGAGCGGAAAAGCGCATCTGTTTGTCCTGACCTACATGCTTATAATACACATTCCTCTCGAACTTACCGGAGCAGATTTTCACAAAGGCGATGCATGAACGGTGGTTGGGATCCATGTTTGCATGAATTTTGAATACAAAGCCCGAGAAGCAGTTCTCGCGCGGGTCAACGGTGCGTTCAATGGCATCGACAGGCTTTGGCTCAGGGGCAATCTGCACGAAACAGTCCAATAGTTCCTTAACACCGAAAGTGTTGAGTGCGGATCCGAAGAAAACGGGTGCGAGTTCACCGTTCAGATACTCTTCTTCGCTGAATTCAGGATAAACACCGTCAATGAGGTCGAGGTCTTCGCGCAGTTTCGCCGCATCCTCGGCACCTACCAGACGGTCTACTTCAGGAGATTGCACATCGGCAATCTCCACACGCTCTGTCACTGTCTGTTTGCTGGGGGTGAAGAGGTCAAGGCCCTGTTCAAAGATGTTGTATACACCTTTGAAGCGTGCACCCATATTGATAGGCCAGGAGAGTGGTCGGACCGCTATATGAAGTTCCTGCTCGAGTTCATCAAGAATGTCGAAAGGGTCGCGGCCTTCGCGGTCCATTTTATTGACGAAGATGATAACAGGCGTATTACGCATGCGGCATACCT
>CAJMDR010000407.1 GCA_905212215.1 uncultured Porphyromonadaceae bacterium | reverse complement strand
CGGACGGTAACCCGGAGTGTCGGGACTTACGAATATGGCAAGTGCATCGGCGACGCGTCTGTGGATAGAACTCGTTCAACGGCTGCGACACCTTAATCCTGCCGTGCGTTCCGCGCAAGAGGATGACCCATTCCTTGATTTATGGCGCAGGACTCCGAAGGCTTTCAACGCCTCCGCCATAAAGAGGGCTGTCCGTGGGCGACTTATCATTGAATACCCGTGCGGCAAGTGCTGTCGAGAGGCCACCGCTGAAAAGGAGATTGAAGAATCCCCGATGCCCGAAGGGATACTGCGGAACGCGGGACAGGCACCCGGCACATCAAATGAGCGATACGAAGATGGGCGGCAACTCGCTTCGACCACGAAGCCTACGGACGCACCGCTCATGGACTGCAACATCAGTGGCGACAGTGTTCCGCCGTGTCTGACCCTCCCCTCGGTGGCTTTCACCATCGGGAAGGCTCCCGCCTTCCAATAAAAAACCGCCTACGCATCACGCGTAAGCGGAAAAATAAACTTCAAAATCTGTGTTGACCTTTGCCGCATCCCTGCGGCGACTACTGGTTGGGACTGGTCTCTGATGCAAAAGTTATATGACGCACGGCACCATCGACTTGATGGCGACGTGCTTTATTTCGTAGGCATATCCGGCTGCGTCGCCTGACGGTATGCCGGTCTTCCGCTCGCACTCGATTGTAGGATGCGGAGCTTCGAGCGAGCCGAGAAGGTAAGACTTGCCGTTTACATCGGTAATGACAAAACCCAGGCAAGGAATCCGGGGAAGTTCCTTGTCGGTAAGGAACTTCAAGGTGGCGGTGTCCTCGTACCCGGCACCGTCCTTCTTGGTCTTGCACTCGCATTGAGGTTCGCTGAAAAACTCAATCGGATGTATGTCGGTCAGGACTGGCACCGTCATTCCGCAGATGGCCGAGAGGTCAACGCGCCTCGGCAGGTGTCGGCAATCGACCCAGCCGATAGCCTTAATTCCGGGAAGTATCTGTGTGGACGTTCTCATGCGCTTGTATCTTGTTGGGCGGACAAAACGGACAGTTGCGTTTTGGATAGCCCGAAGTCGGTATTATTTTTGTGAACTTTTACGGCGGCGCTCGATACGCTTGTAGATGTCGCGCTTACGCTGATAGCGTTTGGCGATGGCGTTCCAGTTCTTCTCCGTCGGCTCGATGCCGTGTTTCTCCATGAAAGCGTAGATAAGATGATCCTGCCGTTGGAACAGCGCATCGAAGCGATGCAGGGCGTTCCACATGGAGATGTCGAAGCGATTGCGTATGCAAGCCTTCAACGCCTCTGTCGCTTTTGGCGGCAGGTAGAAATTGGAGCGGGTATCTTTCGAGCGGAAGTTGGGAAGCACGATGCAGACACAGCCCTCTGACGATGGCGGCACATAATCGGCGGGCGGAGTCTGCAAGAACAGTTCGAGCAGCCCCCACTCGGCGCATCCACGGATAAGCCGGATGGGATTCTCGCCTCCCTGGTCGTGAATAAACCACTGGGCGAGATAGTCTTCAAGTTCGAGATATAGGTTCATAAACCGCTGTAAATTATATACAAATTTACCGAAAATCAGTGGTTTAGACAATCCGCGCAACGGTGACAAAGAGGGATAAAGAGGGATAAGGCGATACCGCTCCGCGAAGTCGGACTTACAGGTCGGCGAGCAGAAAAATGTGGGAGCGGTATAGTCGGGAGGGTGACAGCGTTGACACTGGAGACACGAGCCGTAGCGAGCCAAAAAGCGAAGCGCGAAGCCGCTATACTACAATACTTTATCTTTTTTGAAAGAAAAATAAAGTAAGTATAGGTACGGCTCGAAAGTGTCACCTTGTGTCTCCGAAATTTTTCAGAATTTGAGAAATGACTACGAGTGTCAACGATTGTCAACCGTATCAAGATAGCCTAACTTATTGAGATACAATAAGTGCTATCTTGTCAACGCTGACTTTCGCAGAACATACGCTTTTGCTTTCCTCTGATTGGGTTTTCGGAAATAAAAAAGGCCAACATTCGAGTGTTGATCTGAGAGAAATAATGATTGATTACAATGTCAGAACGGCGCGTCTTCCTCTTTGTCGGGAGGGTCAAAGAGCGAGGACGGCTTGGGAGGAACAGCCGGTGAAACGGGTGCGGAGTCCGTCGGCTCTGCGTCCTCTGCCATTTCCTCTGTCTCGCTGATAACCTCGGTTTCGAGGTTCAGCCCGAACTCGGCTTTCAGCATGGCATAGTTGAAGCACAAGGCTTTGGGGCGGTTGACCTTTAGTTTCTTGACCTGAGAGCCGTTGACGGTCTCGAAGGAATAATCCGGCGTACCGTTGGCGAGAAGGATTGTGAAGCGGTCCTGTTTCAGACCGAGGAACGAGGGATGCGAGCGCAGGTACGAGAGCATCGTGCTCCAGTTGCTTCGGTTGGC
>CAJMDR010000406.1 GCA_905212215.1 uncultured Porphyromonadaceae bacterium | reverse complement strand
CCGTTGAGGAGCTAATGGAGATAGTGAAAGCTCCCGACTTTCCCACAGGAGGAGAGATTTTTGGAATGTCGGGTGTTCGTGACGCCTATACCACAGGCCGAGGCAGGGTGTTGGTACGTGCAAAGGCGGAAGTTGTGCCCGGTGAACGGCATGACACCATAGAGATAACCGAGATTCCTTACGGGGTTGTCAAGAAGGACCTCGTGAAAAGTATTGCCGATCTCGTTGAAGAGAAAAAGGTAGACGGCATAAGCGATATCCGCGATATTTCGGCACGTGGTAAGATACACATTATAATAGATGTGAAACGCGATGCCAACGCCAGCGTACTGTTGAACAAGCTATTCAAGCTTACCCAGTTGCAGACATCGTTCAGCGTGAATAATGTTGCCTTGGTAGACGGCAGACCCCGTACTCTCAACCTCAAGGAACTGCTTTATCACTTCGTCAATCACCGTCATGAGGTGGTAATCCGCCGCACACGTTATGAACTGAATAAGGCAGAAGCAAGGGTACATATTCTGAACGGTCTGATAATAGCGGTAGACAATATTGATGAGGTGATTCATATCATTCGTTCGTCGAAGACTACCGAAGAGGCCCGCCGTCGTCTCAGCGAGCGGTTCGGCCTTGACGATGTCCAGACCCAGGCAATAGTGGAGATGCGTCTGCGTCAGCTCACAGGTCTGGAAATTGACAAACTGCGTGCAGAGTTGGATGAACTCAACAAACAGATTGCATATTTGCGCGACATTCTCGAAAACGACTCTTCCTGCCGCAGGGTAATGAAAGAGGAGCTGGAACAGGTACGCGACAAATATGGCGATGAACGCCGTACCCGCATCAATCCCTTCTCGGGCGATTTCAATGCAGAGGACTTCTATCCCGACGATGAGATGATTATTACCATCTCACATCTCGGCTACATAAAGCGTACCCCTCTTAGCGAGTTCCGCGCCCAGCATCGTGGTGGAGTGGGTTCCAAGGGTTCTTCTTCACGAGAGACGGACTTCATAGAGCATATCTATCCGGCTTCCAACCATAACCACATGCTCTTCTTTACCCGCAAAGGACGCTGCTATTGGCTTAAGGTATACGAGATACCGGAAGGCGCGAAAAACAGCAAGGGAAGAGCCATACAGAACCTCCTGAACCTTGACAGTGATGATGCCGTAAATGCTTTCATCCGCATAAAGAATCTGAACGACAGTGAGTTCAACAACTCCCACAACCTCATTTTCTGCACCAAGAACGGTATTATCAAGAAGACCAAGCTTGAGGCATATTCCCGACCTCGTGCCAATGGCGTCAATGCCATCATAATACGTGAGGATGACCAGCTGATTCAGGTTCGTCTCACTAATGGCGACAGCGAGATAGTACTTGCCAACCGAGCCGGTAGAGCTATCCGTTTCCATGAAAGCAGAGTGCGTGAAATGGGTCGCATGTCTACCGGAGTTCGCGGTATCACTCTCGAAGATAGCGGAAATGATGAAGTAGTAGGTATGATAACGCTTACCGGAGCCGAAGACGAAACGATAATGGTAGTCAGCGAAAATGGCTATGGCAAGCGCTCGCTGCCGGCAGATTATCGCGTCACCAATCGAGGCGGCAAAGGCGTAATCACTCTTGCCGTTACTGAGAAGACCGGTAACTTAGTGGCTATAAAGAATGTCAATGACAGCAATGACCTCATGATCATTAACCAGAGCGGTGTTACACTGCGTCTTGAGGTTAAGGATATCCGGGTTCAGGGACGAGCCACCCAGGGCGTCAAACTGATAGACCTGAAGAAACGCGGCGATGTAATAGCCTCGGTATGCAAGGTCGATTCAGATCCTGAGCAGGTAGCCGAGGAAGGCTCTCAGGAACTCCATCAGGAAGATGCAGAGCACCGTGTGGAGCTGAACCAGAACCGAGTTGAACGTCTTGCTGAGGAAGCCATAGAGGAATCCGAAGAGGAAGGCGGCAACAAAGAAGTATAAGTGTACGTTACTTAATAAGACCCAACACTTATAAGAAAAACAACAGAAATAACACAAAAATCAACGCATATGAAGAAGACCTTCGTCGCAGCCCTGTGTCTGCTCACAGCAGGAAGCATGGTGGCTCAGAAAAAGGCCGTTGACCAGGCCAGTAAGATGGCCGGCAAGCCCGACAAAATTGAGGAAGCCCGCACTCTGATTCAGGGAGCGATGCAGAATCCGGAAACCGCCAACGACGCCCGTACTTATTATGTGGCAGGTCAGGTGGAATGGAAGACCTACGACAACATCAAAGGCATCAACTCATTGAAGGGCATCAACACCCTTGACGAGAATATGGCCGAGATGCTGATGAACGGTTACAACAACTATCTGAAAGCACTCGAACTCGACAAAGTTCCCGATGCCAAAGGCAAGAGCCTGAAGTACACCAAGGACATCATCAACAAGATAGGCGGCC
>CAJMDR010000405.1 GCA_905212215.1 uncultured Porphyromonadaceae bacterium | reverse complement strand
ACTCATACCCCCCTCCTCTCATCCCCCCTCTCACTCTACAACTCATTCTCTCCTCCACTCACTCTCCCCTCAGAGTTTAGTATCTAAACCGACAGGATGGCTTCGTTCCCTACCCGCCGGTTGAATGTAAAACAGAACGTAAACAAACAAAACAATTCAATGGCAACACCTACCTTTGAGCAGCTTCTTGACGCTGGCTGCCACTTCGGTCACCTCAAACGCAAATGGAATCCCGCTATGGCTCCTTACATCTTCATGGAGCGCAACGGTATTCACATCATCGACCTCTACAAAACCGCAGCCAAGCTCGAAACCGCAGCTAACGCCCTCAAGCAGATAGCTAAAAGCGGAAAGAAGATACTCTTCGTAGCTACCAAAAAACAGGCTAAAGACGTTATCGCAGAACGTGCACAGAGCGTGGAGATGCCCTTCGTCAACGAACGTTGGCCGGGTGGCATGCTCACCAACTTCCCCACCATCCGCAAAGCCGTCAAGAAGATGACCACCATCGACAAGATGAGCAAGGACGGTACTTTCGACAACCTCTCGAAGCGCGAAAAACTGCAGATTACCCGTCAGCGTGCAAAATTGGAGAAGAACCTCGGTTCCATCGCCGACCTCAGCCGTCTTCCCTCCGCTCTGTTCGTTGTTGACGTAATGAAAGAGCACATCGCAGTGGCAGAGGCTAACCGTCTGGGTATTCCTGTATTCGGTATGGTCGACACCAACTCCAACCCCGAGAACATCGATTTCGTAATTCCTGTAAACGATGACGCTTCCAAGAGCATCGAACTGGTACTTGACACCGTAGTGGCAGCTATTGCAGAAGGCCTGCAGGAACGCAAGATAGAGAAGCTCGACAACGAGGAGAACGAGACTGAAGAAGCTCCAGCACCCGCTCCCGGCAAACGTCGTCGCGTACGTCGCAACGAAAATGCTGAGGAACAGAAGCAGGAAGCTGCTCCCGAGGCTCCCAAGGCTCAGGAAACTGAAGAACCAAAGGCTGAAGCTCCCGCAGCGGAGCCGAAGGCTGAATAATTTTTAACCATATTGCAGAAATGCCCACGGCCACTTTGCCGTAATCAGGCTTTAATGCAATCTTAAACAAGCAAACAAATGGCAGTAAGCATAGCAGATATAAAGAAACTGCGTCAGATGACCGGCGCAGGCATGATGGACTGCAAGAACGCTCTGGCTGAGACCGGAGGCGACATTCAGGCATCCATAGAAATCATCCGCAAGAAGGGACAGGCCGTAGCCGCCAAGCGTGAGGACCGCGAGGCTGCTGAAGGTTGCGTACTCGCCGGCACAAACGGCAATTTCGCAGCCATCGTGGCTCTGAAATGCGAGACTGACTTCGTTGCAAAGAACGAATCATTCCGCACTCTCACAAAAGCTATCCTCGACACCGCTCTCGCTGCTAAAGTCACCACACTCGACGCTCTCAAGGAGCTGAAGATGGAAGACGGTCGCACCGTGGCTGAGCACATCACTGACGAAATCGGCAAGACAGGCGAGAAAATGGAACTTGGCACATACGAGTGCCTGGAGGCTCCCACTGTATCCGCTTACGAGCACCTCGGCAACAAGTTAGCTACCATCGTTGGCCTCAGCGAAGGTGAGCTTGACCCGCAGGTAGGCAAAGAAATCGGCATGCAGGTAGCAGCTATGAACCCCATAGCTCCCAACCGCGAAAGCGTTCCCCAGTCGGTCATCGACGAAGAGCTGAAAGTAGCTGTTGAGAAAACTCGTCTCGAGCAGGTTAAGAAAGCTGTTGAGGCCGCTCTGAAGAAAGCCGGCTTCAACCTCTACATCGCCGAGAGCGAAGAGCACCTCAACGAAGGCATCATGAAGGGTTACATTACCGAAGAGGACGCTGTTAAGATCCGCGAGATCAAAGAGAACGTCAGCAAGGAGAAAGAAGCCAACATGAATGAGCAGATGGTGAACAACATCGCTCAGGGCCGTCTGAAGAAGTTCTACAAAGAGACCGTCCTCATGGAGCAGGAATATCACCGCGATGCCAAGCTCACCGTAGGCGAATATCTGGAAAGCGTAAAGAAAGGCCTCAAGGTAGTTGCCTTCAAGCGCGTAAACCTCAACCAGGACTAATCTCAAATCGGGAGAATCAATAACGTGAGAAATATCAGGAAAGGCTGTGCTTCGGTGCAGCCTTTTCTTTTGGCTTGTATAAAGGCTTATTAGCGATTGCGGAAATGCATGAAATGCAAAAAGGGTGAACTGGAATTGTGCCGAGTGTTGACAAAATGGGGAAAATGTATTACCTTTGCACCTTTAAAAGAAATCATATTGGTCCTGCCTCTTATTAAGAGGCGGATTCTTATATGAAATTGAAACCAACAAAGAAAATTCTTTAATCCATACATATATGTGCGGAATAGTAGGTTACATAGGAAATGAACAGGCAGCACCGATTTTGCTTGACGGAT
>CAJMDR010000404.1 GCA_905212215.1 uncultured Porphyromonadaceae bacterium | reverse complement strand
TTTGCGGTGACCGGAAATTAGGACTTATCAAATATGTAATGGCCCTGATGAACGGAGCCCGCCTTGGCATCGCTGCCCAGAGTGTAGGCGTAAGCGAGATAGCTTACCGCGAGGCTCTGGCATACGCCAAGGACCGCAAGCAGTTCGGCAAAGCTATCATAGAGTTCCCGGCAGTAGCCGAGATTCTGTCGAACATGAAAGCCAAACTCGATGCCTCCCGAACATTGTTGTATGCCTGCTCACGTTTCGTGGACATGTACAAGGTCTACGAAGACATTGAGCGGGAACGCAAGCTCACCAAAGAGGAGAAAGCAGAGCTTAAGACTTACCGTCGTCTTGCCGATGCCTTTACTCCGTTGGCAAAGGGCATGACAAGTGAATTCTGCAATCAGAATGCATACGACTGCATCCAGATCCATGGAGGCTCAGGTTTCATGAAGGATTATGCCTGCGAACGTGTATACCGCGACGCCCGCATCACATCCATCTACGAAGGCACCACACAGTTGCAGGTAGTAGCAGCCATACGCCACGTCACCACCGGCACCTATATGAACTTTATCCGCGAACAGGCAGCACTCGATGCACCTGAAGGCATGGAGAATGTAAAGACTCGCCTTGAAGCCATGACAGTTCTCTTTGAGAATGCTCTGGCCAAAGTGACGGCTCCCAACAATCCTCAGCTTCTCGACTTCATGGCACGTCGCCTGGTAGAGATGGCGGGATATGTAGTCATGGGCTATCTGCTGATGGATGACGTACGCCGCAATCCGGACTTCGCACGCTCGTTGCGCAACTTCGTCAACTACGGTGAGGCTGAAGCCAGCAAACATGCTGAGTTCATCACCAACTTCGACGAAGCTTCATTAGCAGATTACACATTCTGATCGGAAACAAAGAGAAAGAGGGGCTGTGACATATTGAATTTACTGTCACAGCCTCTCTTCATATAATTGAGAGCTAAAATTAGCGAACTCTTTTGGGGGAATCGCAGAGTTTGAAATCGCTGCAACCATTGCATCCACCGCAACCACACGATGGTTTGCTGTGCCCTTTACGGTGGCGTCGAATTTGTTTGTAAATCACCCAGCCGATGAGAAGAGCGAAAAATACTCCTACAAGGATATATTGGGTCGTCAAACTGTCCATATATTTATAACGAACAATACGCCTTTATTTCGCTTTAGAAGATGATTTTTTCTCTTTTTCGGCAGGCATCTCGGCTGAAATCCTGCGATTAGAGTTATCGCTCAATACTGCAAAGGTAATCTGTTTAATCAACTGTTTTATCTCCCCTATAAACTCCTCCGCTTTATAATCTCCGGCCTCAATCATGCGCAACTTGCGTTCCCATTGACCTGTAAGCTTGGCGCTCTTCAACAATTCTTCCTTAATTAAAGCAATGAGGTCTATACCGGCCTGGGTGGCTCGGAGAGATTTCCTCTCACGCCTTATATATCCACGCTTGAACAAAGTTTCAATAATGGCTGCTCTGGTTGAAGGTCTGCCTATGCCATTTGCCTTCAATGCCTCTCGCAAATCCTCATCTTCAACAAGACTGCCTGCCGTTTCCATGGCCTTGAGCAAGGTGCCTTCCGTAAAATACTTCGGTGGCTGAGTAGTCTTTTTCGCCAGGAAAGGCTTATGAGGACCTTCCTCGCCTTTCTTGAATACAGGCAAATCCTCCGCTTGACTGTCTTTTTCTGCGGAATCTTGCGGTTGGCTTTGGTCTGACTTATATACGGCTTTCCAACCATAGTCAAGAATCACCTTTCCTGTAGTCTTGAAGTCTACATTGTCAACCTTTCCCATAACGGTGGTCTGCTCGAACTTACAGTCCGGATAAAAAACGGAGATGAACCGTTTAGCAATCAGGTCGAATACCTTTTGCTCAGCGTCACTTAGAGCTCCAGGTTTCTGTCCGGTAGGAATAATGGCATGGTGATCTGTCACCTTGCTGTTGTCAAACACCTTTTTGCTCTTGCGCAACGGTTTGCCGCGCAACAGTGTCATCAAATCCTGATAGTTTTCGAGAGAATTAAGAATCGGTCCGCATTTCTTGTACACATCCTCAGTGAGATAGGTTGTGTCAACACGGGGATAAGTTGTTAGTTTCTTCTCATAAAGACTCTGTATGGTTTTCAGTGTCAAATCGGCACTGAATCCATATTTACGGTTTGCCTCTACCTGAAGCGAGGTAAGATCGAGGAGCCTCGGAGGAGCCTCAGTGCCTTTCTTTTTTGAGATGTCAGTTATATGGAACAAACTGTTTTCCAGCTCCTGAACTTTCACCAGACCTTTCTCTTCGGTGGGGAAAGCCTTAAGAGTAGAAGTAAAAACAGTATCGCGATAGCGAGTGCGGAGTTCCCAAGAGTCTTTAGGCACGAAGTTCTCAATCTCTGCCTGACGGTTCACTACCAATGCAAGAGTCGGCGTCTGTACCCTGCCTATCGACAGA
>CAJMDR010000403.1 GCA_905212215.1 uncultured Porphyromonadaceae bacterium | reverse complement strand
TAGTCTCCCGCCGTTACGGCTATTCCCTGCGCCATAAGTTCTGTCTGGCGCGACATGAGTTTCTGCACAAGGTCTACCCTTGACGACGTTACCGTGACTACCGTTGCGACCGAATAATGATAGGGTGCGTTGGCGGCGTTATACTGGTCTGCCTTCAAGTCTGTAACTGCCGGAGGGTTGACGTTGATTTCGGAGTCTGTTATTCCGTTGTTCTTCAGAAACCCGGTTATTGTGCTGTCTATGCTCTGCACTTGGGTATAGACTGCTTTAAGGTCATCGCCGGTAAGTTTGCAAACGATAGGCCAAGTAACTTTGTTTGCCGGCAGATCGCGTTGAGCGAGGCCTCTTACGGTTACGATTCTGTCGCGATGGGCGAAATCGTCTATGCCTGATTTCATGCATAAGCCAAGCAGATAAAGGCCAATGCCAATCAGCAATCCTGCCGATGCGAGAGAGAAGAGTCGAGAGTTGTTAATATCCGTTTTCATTACTTAGTGTTTTTGACTTTCTGAATTTTTGGTGTTTTGGGTAATGTATGCCGGAGTGCGAAATAGCCTCCTATACCTGCGAGTAAAGAACCTACTATAATGCCGAGTTTTGCGGCGTTCAGATTCTGTGAGAGAATAGCGTCACCTGCGCCGAACGACAAATTTGCTATGAAGAGAGATACGGTGAATCCTATGCCTCCTAAAAGGGCAATAGAGGCCATCTGACGCCAGTTGCAACCATCGGGAACGCTTGCCCACCCAAGCTTGACTGTGAGCCAGGAAAAGCAAAATATGCCCAGGAATTTACCCGCAAGCAAGCTGACTATGATAGCCAGACTCACTCCGCTGAAGAGAGATGTTATCTGAAGGTCGCCTATGAAGATCCCGGCATTGGCGAAGGCGAAGAGAGGCACGATGATGTAGTTCACCACAGGGTGCAGCGAGTCTTCGAGATCCTGAAGTGGAGATATTACCTTATCGGATGCAGATTCTATTTCTTTTAGCCAGTTCATCTGCTGGTGGCTGAGAATGGTGCGTTTGGTAAGCTTTTCCTCATCTTCATGCGAGAAGAGATTTATGTTCTGCCTAATGGTTTTTATGTAGCCTTTCGGAGCGAAAACCGGTCTTGCGGGAACACAGAATGCTATGAGTACGCCTGCTATTGTAGGATGTATGCCTGCATTCAGAAAGAGGAACCAGATGAAGGCTCCTATGCCGAGATAGAAAATCTTACTCTGGATTCTGAAAAAAGCGCCAAGCATCAGTATCACCAACAGAGCTGCGGCAATAAGGATGAGGGTCAGGTCAATGTGTGAGGAATAGAATATGGCAATTACGAGAATACCGCCTATGTCATCCACTACAGCCAAAGTGGTTAGAAAAATTTTCAAAGATACAGGTACTCTGTCGCCGAGCATAGCCAATACCCCGAGTGAAAAAGCGATATCGGTGGCCATAGGTATCGCCATTCCGTCGACATAAGGTTTACCTGAAGCCATGGCCCAGAAAATCAATACCGGCACTCCCATACCACCAATGGCACCCATAACAGGGAGTAATGCCTTTCGGAAACTATGCAACTCCCCGACAAGCACCTCGCGTTTGATTTCCAGTCCCACAGAGAAGAAGAACACCGCCATAAGGGCATCGTTGATGAATGCCATTACGGACATAGGCTGTCCATGGTGGCTGAAAAGATTGAAATTCCCGATCTGCAATGCTATTTCATGAGTCCACAATGAATTGTAGAAACCGTTGAGGCCTGGTATGTTCACTAACATCAATGCCAGCACAGAAGCCAGAATAAGCACGTTGCCACCATTGGCATAGTTCTTTAATGTCTTTCGGGCTGTATAGAAGGCGTTCATTGTAAGGAAATATTAATGGTAGAGCCTAAAAAAACGTCAGACCTTGAGGCAAGAACCTGAAGATCTGACATTTGTATTAGTTCATCGATTATTCGTCCATTTCCCAGTTCATGCCAACAACCTGCATTAGGTTATCAGAGCCGTCGTGGCTGAACTCGGTAAGGTTAATGTTGTTGGCAATGTTAACATAGGCCAACAAGGGGTCGAAGTTGCAGATAAGAGTAAGCAACTGGTTGTTGCTGACATTGAGTCGCTGCAGGAAATTCATATTGCTCAAGTCGAGGTATGACAGGTCATTCCACGAAAGATTGATGAAAGCGAGAGCAGGACAGTTGGTGATTCCCACCTGAGTAAGGTCATTGTAGGGAGCCCAGAGATCATTGAGAGCCTTGCAATTGTTTACTGCCAGTTCGGTCATGTTGTTGTCCGAGCAGAACAAAGTGTTGAGGGCGGGAAGATCCTGCAGATAAAGCTTCTTCATCCTGTTGGAGTTCAGGTTAAGGTTAGCAAGCGACACACAGCCGTCAAGTTCGATTCCCGTAAGCTCATTGAAACCTGCATACAGATTTTTCAGCTTTGCACAGCCGGTGACGGCAAGTTCTTCCATTC
>CAJMDR010000402.1 GCA_905212215.1 uncultured Porphyromonadaceae bacterium | reverse complement strand
CAATTCTTAAGCAGTTAATTGAGTGAGGATAAATTTTTGAAACATCGGGGTGTTGGACCAACTTCTTCCAGTCACTGGGCATGGCAGGGAAAGCCGTTTTCCTCTCCCTGACGCGCCAGATACTCTTCATGATACCGCTATTGCTTATCTTGCCGCCCCATTACGGTCTTGACGGCGTGTGGAGCTGTTTCCCCATCTCCGATGCTGTGGCCACCATAGTGGCTGCTTTGATGCTGATATGGCAGATACGCCACATCAAAGCAACAGCCGCCCAATCATCCCTCAACTAATAGTGCTCATCATACTCATAGCACTCCCAAAACTCATAGTGCTCATAGTACTCCCAGAACTCCCATTTACTGCGCCTGGACACTCTCCGGAAGCACTATCCTCCCGAAGACAATCGTCAGCAGTGCTCCAAAGCCCATCACGGCAATACTTACCCACAGCACCAATGAAGGGCCTCCGGAATGGAGCAACATAGGAATAAAAAATACGCCCAAAACAGCGCCCAACTTGCCGAGGCAAGCCGCGAGGCCTGCGCCCTGGCTGCGGTCGGCGACAGGATAAATCTGCGTAGGCAGGACAAAGGTCATGAGGTGCGGGCCTGCATTCAGGAAAAGCTCGAAGATACAGAAGCCGGCAACGGCCCATCCCATTCCCCAATGATTCTGATATGCAAGCAGCAGCAACAGCAGTCCCAAGGCACAGATGATGAATCCCCAGCCCTGAAGACGTACATGATATACCTTTCGCATCAGCAACAGTCCTATAACAAAGCCCGGAAGCATAAAGAAGTTGATGAGCGTCGTCACCTCCACCGAGCGCTCTATGTGCATTACATGCTGCACCACGGAGGCATCGGGAGTAAGTTCACTTTCAAAGCCCAGGGCCATGCACAGCACAGGCAGAAAGACACCTATGCCATATACTCCTAATCCCTCGCATGCCCATGGCAGACCACAGAAGATTGCACGGACAAGATTCTTGCCCTTGAACATTTCCATGAAACTCGACTTGGCCGGTTGGGGAGCTGTTTTCTCTTCCGGCTGCATCATCTCCACATCCTGGCCGAGAATCTCCTTCACCGTTTTCTCAGCCTCCGTAACTCTTCCCCGGCTCATCAGCCATGCAGGACTCTCGTGGGCCTTGATACGTAGAAGCAACATCAGCACCGTGGTGGCACTCACTATCAGAAACAGATAGCGCCACATCTGCGGTTCCGGCCAGGTTCTCAGAAGCATGAAACATATAAGGGCGAAAAGTATAGCGCCCAACGACGACGAAGCCTTAGCCACACCCACCATGAACAGACGCCATTTCTGCGGCATCAGCTCCGAGATATAGTCTGAGTCGAGACAATATTCCCCTCCCACGCCGAAACCTATCAGGAAAAGGAAGGCTATCAACCAGCCCCACGAAGGCGCCGTCAATGCCAACAAAGACCCCACAAGGGATATGAAGGGACAGAGCCTATAGAAGAACAGGTATCCGTAGCGGTCGGTGAGACGGCCGAAGAAGAGGCTCCCCAACATTATACCTACCAGCGAGATACAACCAGTAAGACCCTGCTGGAACGGCGTCAGCTCGGGGTGTCGGCCTATTTCGAGCAACGGTATCACCACACCTACCAACGATGCCAGGCCGTTGCCGAGGAACTGTCCTAACGATGCTATCGCCAGAACCCGGTAGTTGGCACGACGCAAAGGCATCGTTTTCAGATACACTGTGTTCACTTTTCCTGGCGGTTATTTATAGGTTCTTTACGTGTGAACTCATGGTCCTCCGGGATGAAGCGCCATTCCGTGTGTGGCGAGAAGATGTTCTGCAGCTTATATGCCGGCAACAGGAACAACCATGTGGTGACGCAGAAAGGTCCTGTCAAGGTGGCGATGCCCCACGGCTTGAAGAAAGCGTTCATGGCAGCCTGCACGAACACCGTTATAAGAATGGCCAGCACCGTAAGGGCCGCTATCTTCCAGTTGGTGGTCTTATAGAAAACACTCCCTATGGCGATGCCCGTCAGCACAGGCGAAAATCCATAGAGGCCGTTAGCGATGTCGGAACCGGAAGCATGAAACAGACACACCGTCGCCAGCGAGATAGCCGAGGCTACCGCCGCCCACAGACAGCTCCATTTGTCGCACAGGAAGAGAGCCACAAGAAAGAAGATGCCTGTTACCCAGTTATTGACAAGAAATACCTGGCTTATGCCTTTCAGCCAGTAAACCACCAAGTCGCCGAAATGATGTTCGAAAGCCGTCACCACTTCACCCGGGAGTTCCGGAGTGGCCTCGCCGATGGGCGGCATGCCCGCGAACATGCGCGAGGCGAGAAGGAAAATCCACGTGGTGAACACAAAGGGGAAAGTGAGGGAATTCACTTTCCACGGTGCCATGACATTGTTAAAGCCTCGGCGCACAATGGTGCTGAGTGCCGCACACAGCACCAGGCATATCCACATGAGCCATG
>CAJMDR010000401.1 GCA_905212215.1 uncultured Porphyromonadaceae bacterium | reverse complement strand
AACCTCAGCGACCCAAGCATCTTCCAGGCTAAATTCTTCGGCCTCGGCGCAGACGGTACTGTGGGCGCAAACAAGAACTCGGTGAAGATCATCGGCGATAATACCGACAAGTACTGCCAGGCTTATTTCGCCTATGACTCTAAGAAATCAGGTGGCTTCACTTGCTCGCACCTCCGTTTCGGCGATGTGCCCATCCGTTCCACCTATCTGGTGAATACCCCCAACTTCGTGGCATGCCACGTACAGGCTTACCTCCACATGTACGATGTCCTGCGCGGCCTGCAGCCCGGCGGCACTTTCCTGCTCAACACCATCTGGAGCGGCGAAGAGCTGGTGAAGAACCTTCCTGACCGCATCAAACGCTATCTGGCAAAAAACAACATCACGTTCTATTACATCAACGCTTCCAGAATAGCTCAGGAGATCGGCCTCGGAAACCGCACCAACACCATTCTGCAGTCCGCTTTCTTCCGCATCACAGAGGTGATTCCGGTAGACCTTGCCGTAGAACAGATGAAGAAGTTCATCGTCAAGAGCTACGCCAAGAAAGGCCAGAACATTGTAGACATGAACTATCAGGCCGTTGACCGCGGCAACGAATACCATCGTCTGGAGGTTGATCCGGCATGGGCCGAACTTCCTGACAACGGACTTTCTGTTCCCGAAGCTCCCGAATTCATCACCAACGTGGTGTTCCCCATCAACCGTCAGGACGGCGACTTGCTTCCGGTAAGCGCTTTCAACACCAGCATCGACGGCACATGGCCTCAGGGTACCGCCGCTTATGAGAAACGTGGTGTTGCAGCCTTCGTGCCCGAATGGAACAAAGACAACTGTATACAGTGCAACCGTTGTTCCTATGTATGTCCTCACGCCGCCATCCGTCCGTTCCTGCTCAATGCTGAGGAACAGGCAGCCGCTCCCTTCGGCGACGAACACATGAAGCCTGCCATCGGCAAGGGCTTCGACGGATTGAAATTCGTCCAGCAGGTAGATGTGCTTGACTGTCTCGGCTGCGGTAACTGCGTGGATGTATGCCCAGGTATGCGCGGCAATAAGGCGCTGGAGATGAAACACTTCGAGACTCAGGAGGATCAGGACAAGAACTGGGAATATCTGGTGAAGAAAGTCACAAACAAGTCAAACCTTGTCGATGTAAGCCTCAACGTCAAGAACAGCCAGTTCGCACAGCCTCTCTTCGAGTTCTCCGGCGCTTGCTCCGGATGCGGCGAGACGCCTTATGTCAAGCTCATCACACAGCTCTTCGGAGACCGCGAGGTGGTGGCCAACGCAACAGGTTGCTCCTCCATCTATTCCGGATCCATTCCTTCCACGCCTTATACCACCAACGCCAAGGGCAAAGGTCCCGCATGGTCCAATTCCCTCTTCGAGGACTTCTGCGAATATGGCCTTGGCATGACGTTGGCATACGACAAGATGCGTGAACGCCTCGTAGACCTGCTCAAGAAGGTTGATGACTGCCCCGAGGCACCGCAAGAGATGCGCGATGCAGCCAAGGCATGGCTCGCCGACCGCGAGGACGCCGTGAAATCAGTGGAAGCAGCCGACAAGATTGTTGAACTTGCCAGGGAAGGTGCAGAAAAGGGTTGTCCCGACTGCAAGACACTTCTTGCCCTCAGCGATTATCTGCCCAAACGCAGCCAGTGGATTATCGGCGGCGACGGTGCAAGCTACGACATAGGCTACGGCGGTCTCGACCATGTAATCGCCAGTGGAAAGAACGTCAACATCTTAGTGCTCGACACCGAGGTTTACTCCAATACCGGAGGTCAGTCGTCGAAAGCCACCCCCCTCGGCGCTATTGCCAAGTTCGCGGCGGCAGGCAAGCGTATCCGCAAGAAAGACCTCGGTCTGATGGCAACTACCTACGGATATGTATATGTGGCACAGGTAGCCATGGGTGCCGACCAGGCACAGACACTGAAAGCAATCCGCGAGGCGGAGGCTTACGACGGACCATCGCTTATCATCGCCTACTCACCCTGCATCAACCATGGTCTGAAAGCCGGTATGGGCCGCAGCCAGGAAGAAGAAAAACGCGCAGTGGAATGTGGTTACTGGCAGCTCTGGCGCTACAACCCCGACAACGAGGCTCAGAACATGAATCCCTTCATGCTCGACAGCAAACAGCCGGCATGGGACAAGTTCGCAGACTTCCTCAAGGGAGAAGTTCGCTTCGCTTCGGTATTCAAACAGTACCCCGACGAAGCAGCAGAACTCTTCAAGGCAGCCGAGGAAAATGCACGTTGGCGCTACAACAACTACGTACGCCTTAGCAAACAGCCTTGGGGCATGGATCCCGAACTGACAAAAGAAGAGAAAGAGCTTCGCGATGAAAAATAAAGAACCGTAAGGTTTCCCTTCACCATAATATACCTGAAGAGGCTGTGTCAAAATTAGGCACAGCCTCTCTCTGTGTTTGAATATTTCGGGCAAAGGTGACTTTTGAGGGT
>CAJMDR010000400.1 GCA_905212215.1 uncultured Porphyromonadaceae bacterium | reverse complement strand
GTTTGTCATGGATTATGGGTGGCCTCATTTACCGGAGGTTTCACTCGCTACGCTCGTTCAACCCCCGGCTAAACAGAAAGGAACCCTATCGGGTTCTCGGATGACGCTTATCGAACAAGCGTTTCTGTCGGGTTCTCAAATGACGCTTTCCAAATAACCGTTACTGCCGAGTTGCCGGATCAGCGCTTCTTTCTCTTTTTGGTTGCCGGTCAGCGTTTCTGGGCTTCGCGGGCGGCGGCCTGGATGTTCTTTATCAATGCACGCGACGAATAGGTGGCGCCGGTAACGGCATCTACCTGCTTTGCGGCTGCCTGTTTAGGCGTAAGGCCGATATATTTGGCGGTTATGCCCGCTCTCTCAACGCGCTGGAAATAGCTCGGCGTCTCGTGGTTGGGAAGTATCTTTATCTCCTTGATTTTTCCGCCGCTGAAGGTTACGGCTACCGGCACAGGACCGCGGTAGCCACGTACGTCACGGCAAAGCTCGGTGGTAGTGATGGTGAAAGTAGCCTTGCGCGATGCCTGTTTGCGCGGTTTGGAATTGATTCCCACGCTCACCAGACCTGCCATAAGCAGTATCGCCGTAAGCCGTATTATTCCTCTATGTCTCATGGTTATGTTTCGTTTTTCTGCGGCAAAATTAGTCATCTGTCGCTTTATCTCCAAAAAAATTGGTCTGTTATGGATAAAAACACTAACTTTGCAGTATCACAGCAAGAGAGTGCGTGAACCCGCTTCATACATTCTCCGAGAAATAACAATAACCTCTCCCATATATAACCTAACCTGACGCCTACCATGAACAACCACTCCCATACGCGCGCCGAGATAGAGAAGCACAGGCGGCTTCTGGAGGTGCTGTCGCAGAGCTTCCCCACCATCCAGGCGGCCTCCACCGAGATCATCAACCTGGAGGCTATCCTCAATCTGCCCAAAGGCACCGAGCACTTCGTGGCCGACATTCACGGCGAATACGAGGCGTTCCGCCATATCCTCAAGAACGCTTCGGGAAACATCAAGCGCAAGGTGAACGAACTCTTCGCCTCGAACATGAGGCAGGACGACATCAACCAGCTCTGTACCCTCATCTACTATCCGCGCCAGAAACTCGAGCTGATGCGCCAGCAGGAACCGGACATGGAGAACATCTACCACATCACTCTCCACCAGCTTGTGCAGGTGCTGAGAAGGGTGTCGTCGAAATATACCCGCTCCAAGGTACGCAAGGCGCTGCCACGCGAGTTCGCATATATCATTGAGGAGCTGCTGCACGAGGCTCCGTCGGGCGAGAACAAGCACGACTATTACCGCGGCATCCTCGACACCATCATCTCCACAGGCCAGTCGGAACCGTTCATAGAGGCCATCAGCGAGGTAATACAGCGACTCAGCATTGACCGACTCCACATCCTCGGCGACATCTACGACCGCGGTCCAGGAGCTCACATTATCATGGATACCCTGCACCATTACCGCGACTACGACATACAGTGGGGCAACCACGACGCTCTGTGGATGGGCGCCGCCGCAGGTAATGAATGTAGCATCGCCAACGTGCTGCGTATCTCGCTGCGCTACGCAAACATGGACACTCTGGAGGACGGATACGGAATCAACCTCGTTCCTCTGGCAATGTTCGCCATGGAGACCTACGGCGACGACCCTTGCGAGGTATTCATGCCCAAGGTAAAGCAGGAGGAGACGAACATTTCGCCCAAATCACGCCGTCTGATAGCGCAGATGCACAAGGCTATCTTCGTGATGCAGATGAAGCTGGAACATGCACTCATCGCCGCGCACCCGGAATGGAAAATGGAGAGCCGCAACCTTCTGCACCGCATAGACCGCGAGAAAGGCACGGTGAACATCGACGGTCAGGACTATCCTATGCCAGACCTCAATTTCCCCCCGGTAGACCCCGCCGACCCCTACAAGCTCACCGAGGAGGAGGAACAACTGGTGAAACAGCTCACCCACTCCTTCCGCATCAGCGACAAGCTGCGCCGGCACATGGACATCATTCTCCAGCATGGCTCCATGTACAGCGTGGTAAACTCCAACCTGCTCTTCCATGCCTCGATACCGCTCAACGCCGACGGCTCCATGAAGTTGGTGGAGATTCGCGGCAAGAAATATGCCGGCCCGGAGCTGTTGCGCCAGACGGAGATGCTGATGCGCGTTCCCTTCGCCAGGGATGTGGACCCGGATCTTCTGGAATTTGCCCGCGATTACTACTGGTATCTGTGGTGCGGCCCCGACTCGGCGCTCTTCGACAAGTCGAAGATGGCTACCTTCGAGCGCTATTTCCTTACCGACAAGGGTGTGCGCCACGAGGAGAAAGGCGCCTACTACACGCTGCGTGAGGACGAGATGGTGTGCGACATGCTGCTCGATGCTTTCGGAGTGAAAGGCGAACCCCGCCACATCATCAACGGCCATGTGCCGGTAAAGGCCGGAAAGGGCGAGCGACCCGTAAAGGCCA
>CAJMDR010000399.1 GCA_905212215.1 uncultured Porphyromonadaceae bacterium | reverse complement strand
AAAACCGCCGCAAAGTTAATACATTTTTCCGACTCCACCAAATATTCCAACTATTTCAAAGATTTTTTTTGCGTTTTTCACTCAGTGGCATAGCTTGCCTGCCCTTTCTTGCACACATTGGTTATTTTTATTAAATTTGCACTCAGAAACTGAAACTAACCAACACAAATCTAATATATGAAAATCAAACGCCTGCTATTGGGCGACGAAGCATTTGCCCAAGGCGCCATAGATGCCGGTCTTTCGGGGGCTTACGCCTACCCCGGCACTCCCTCCACCGAGATTCTTGAATACGTACAGCAATCGCCGGTAGCCCGCGAGCGCAAAATCCACTCTCACTGGTCCAGCAACGAAAAGACCGCCATGGAAGAAGCCATGGGCATGTCGTTCTGCGGCAAACGCGCCACAGTAAGCATGAAACATGTGGGCCTGAACGTAGCCGCCGACCCGTTCGTAAACTCCGCCATGACAGGCGCCAACGGCGGCCTGATAGTGGTGGGTGCTGACGACCCTTCGATGCATTCCTCACAGAATGAACAGGATTCCCGCTTCTATGCCAAGTTCGCCCTTCTCCCCTGCCTGGAGCCGAGCGATCAGCAGGAAGCCTACGATATGGGCGCCTATGGCTTTGATCTCTCGGAGCGCTACGGTGTGCCCGTACTCCTCCGCCTTGTTACCCGTCTGAGCCACTCCCGCGGTGTGGTGGAAGTAGAGGCAGAGCCTAAGGCAGAAAACAAGCTGCATTATCCCGGCGACGCCAACCAGTGGGTGCTGATGCCGGTTAACAGCCGCAAACGCTACAAAGAGCTCATCAAGGTCTATGCCGAACTTGAGAACGCCGCTGAGAAATCACCCTTCAACCGCTACGATGACGCCAAGGACCACTCGTTAGGCATTCTCGTTTCCGGTCTGGCATATAACTATCTTAAAGAGGTGTTCCCCAACGGCATCCCGTTCCCGACACTGAAAATCTCGCAGTATCCTCTGCCGGTAAATTTGGTACGCCGCCTCAGCGACGAATGCAAGGAACTCCTTGTAATCGAAGAAGGCATGCCGGTAATAGAAGAGATGGTACGCGGTGCCCTCGACCTGCGTCGTGACGTTTACGGCAAGATGGACGGCATTCTGCCCCGCACAGGCGAGCTTACACCCGACGACGTACGCAAAGGCCTGCTTAAACTGCGTCCCAACATGGAGCTGCTTCACCGCGAGGAACCGGCAGTAGTACCTCAGATTGTTGCTCCTCGTCCGCCGGCACTTTGCCAGGGCTGCGGCCACCGCGACGTATACCACGCACTTATCGACACTCTGAAGAACTACGAAAGCCCGAAGGTATTCGGCGACATAGGATGCTACACACTTGGCTGGCTCTCGCCGTTCAACGCAATCGATACATGCCTCGACATGGGTGCCAGCATAACCATGGCCAAGGGAGCCGCTGACGCAGGCCAGCACCCCGCCGTAGCCATCATAGGCGACTCCACCTTCACCCATTCTGGCATGACAGGCCTTCTGGACGCCATCAACGAAGACAGCAACATGGTAGTCATCATCAGCGACAACCTCACAACCGGCATGACCGGCGGCCAGGATTCCCAGGGCACAGGCAAGCTGGAGGACATCTGTCTTGGTCTGGGCTGCAAGCCTGAACATATGCGTGTCATAGACTCACTGCCGAAGAACTACAATGAGATGATGGCACTGTTCAAAGAAGAGATCGACCATCCGGGATGCTCAGTGATCATCTCGCGCCGCGAGTGCATCCAGACAGCGCGCCGTCATGCAGCCGCCAAGGCTAAAGCCGCACAGAAATAATAAAGCGGTCCAACACTAAACAGAAAAGATTCCATGAAAACAGATATAGTACTGGCAGGAGTAGGTGGCCAGGGCATACTTTCCATCGCCACCATATTGGGCGCAGCGGCACTGCGCGAGAATCTATACATTAAACAGGCAGAGGTTCACGGCATGAGCCAGCGCGGCGGCAGCGTGGTCTCTCATGTTCGTATGGGCGATAACGGGGAGGAAGTGATTGCTCCGCTCGTTGCGAAAGGCACCGCCGACATGATCGTCGCGTTCGAGCCGGCCGAGGCCGCGCGGGTGCTTCCCTACCTTGCGCCCGATGGCGTGATGGTGAGCGCGACCACATCCATCCAGCCTATCACGGCAGCCCTTTCATCCGAGCCGTACCTCGCCGAGACGACGATTGCCTCGTTGGACGAGCGCCTCAATGAGTGTGCCGCAGCGCCCGCCCGTTTCGTCCTCGTCGATGATGAGGCCGTGTTATCCCAGGTGGGAAATAGGAAGGCGCTCAATACCGTGCTTCTTGCCTTTGCACTTAAAACGGGACATTTGCCGCTTTCGCTCGATGATTTGCGCGACGCGGTTCGCGCATGCGTGAAGCCTCGGTTCGTCGAGTTGAACCTTGCGGCGATCGACCTGGTGGAAAGCAAGGAGTAATCGCATGTCTCGCCCCTTTACCCGCCGCG
>CAJMDR010000398.1 GCA_905212215.1 uncultured Porphyromonadaceae bacterium | reverse complement strand
AGGCCGTTCATGACGAACTGTCCGTCGTTGGGGAAATCGCCGAAGTCGCCGCCGTATGCTATTATCTTCTTACCCTCCTTGGTATAATATAGTCCCTGGTCCACCCAATCCCAGATAGCGGCGCCCATTATGTAGTCGCTGCTTTCTATGGCTCGCCAGTAATCTATCAGGTTACCCATGGAGTTGCCCATGGAGTGAGCATATTCGTTTATATGGAACGGATATTTGATGTCGAGCTTACCTATGGCGGCCTCTTCAACCCATTCTACCGATGGATACTGGCATGAACCGAGGTCGGCATAATCGTTGTTTCGTTCATAGTTTATAGGGCGAGTTGCGTCGAAGGCTTTCAGGCTGTCGTAAGCTGCCTTAAAATTGACACCGGGACCCGCCTCGTTGCCAAGCGACCACATCACTATGCTGGGATGGTTGGCGTTGCTGCGGGCCATGTCCATTACTCTGCCCACATGGGCTGCCCTCCATTCCGGAACATGAGACAGCGATGCCTTGCCATAGTAATATTCATGGCTCTCTACGTTGGCCTCGTCCATTAGGTAGATGCCATACTTGTCTGCAAGATAATACCAATATTCATCGTCAGGATAATGGCTGTTGCGAACATGATTGATGTTGGCGCGTTTCATGGCCATGATTTCGGCCTCCATACGTTGCTCCGAAACGGAATGTCCTTTTGACGGATCTGTCTCATGGCGGTTGACGCCACGGAACTTGACGGGTTTGCCGTTCACGAGGAGATAGCGGCCTGCCTGTCCGTACTCCGATGCGGTGGCCGGAACATCCTTTATCTCTACAGACCGGAAACCGGTTATTACTCTTGTGGATTCAATGGTCTTTCCTTTTTTATCCAGCAAAGTCGCGGTGAGGAGATAGCGGTAGGGGAGTTCCGCGCTCCAGAGTTCAGGATGTTCTACAGTCATAACTGCTCCTTTCCCTGCATCTACTGTGGTTTCGGCTACGGGAACGGTTGTAAATTCATCTTTGTAAAGCTGGGTCTGAGCGTAGAGTTTATATTGAATCTTAAGACCTTTCTGTCGTTCTGTCGTTTTTACATCAGAACTGATATTGAGTTTGCCTGTGCTATAATTATTGAGCAGTTCAGGCCTGACCTGCAGATCGGCTATATGGCTCTGAGGAACAGCATAAAGCGAGACGCTGCGGAAAATGCCCGGTAAACGGAACATATCCTGTGCCTCAAGCATGGAACCGTCGCTGTTGCGGTAGACTTCCACAGCAACAGTATTTTCTCCTTCTGGATTCAGATAAGGTGTTATGTTGAACACCGAGGCTGTGCGTGAGTTTTTGCTATAACCGACATATTTGCCGTTAACCCAAAGATAGAAGAAGGAATCGACTCCACCGAAGCGCAAAAATACTTTCATGTCCTTCCAGTCTGCCGGAATGGAGAAGCTGCGGCGGTAACTGCCTACCTCATTACGGTCGGTATAGGTTGTCCAGTTCTTCGGAGGTGTACGCATTACGCCGCCACGCCAGTCATCCGGCTTCACACTATGCTGGAAAATGACTTTCTGGTTGACGTAAATCGGCTTACCATAGCGGAGGTTGCCATCAGCGCCTATGCCCTGAACATTCCAGTTCCCTGGAACCATGATGCTGTCCCATTTAGTGGCATTATAGTCGGGTTTGAAGAACTCCACAGGACGAGCTGACGGCCTGGGTGCCCAGTTGAAAGCCCATTTACCGTCAAGGCTCTTTGTCAGACCATGTGCCGAGAGATCGAATTTTGTTCTGGCACATTTTTCCTGATGGAAAGGTATGAGAAAAGGAGTAGTTTGTTCCTTACCGTAGCCCAGTGCTTCCGGATTCTCCCATTCCCTTCCACTGGGAGTGGCTCCATAGCCCTGAAAAACGGATAAAAATGTTGCTACGATAATGGTAGGGGCTATTCTCTTCCTTTTTTGATGCCGGTTGGTCGTAGGATGTAAAACATTGCAAAATTAATAAATTATTTGGTCTTTCATAGCCTTAGAACTTATATTCCTAACCTTAAATTCCTTATCCTCTTTAAATAACCTCTTAATTCCCCATTCTCTTTAAAAGAACAATGCCCCACCAAATAGGCACGGCATTGTTTTTAGCTTTTGTACTGTCCTTTTTACTGTCTTTCTTATCTTTGGGCTGTCTGGCTGTTGGCGTTATTTATCATCTGTTGGTTGGCCGTGATGAACAACTCAACGCGACGGTTCTGTGCGCGCCCGGCAGCGGTGGCGTTGCTGGCAATGGGATTGTTCCAGCCTTGGCCCATGGCTTTCATGCGCGAAACAGGTATTCCATGCGTGCTGAGGTAATTCTCTACTTCCTGAGCTCTTTCAAGAGAGAGACGGTCGTTTACTGCCTGGGAGCCGGTATTGTCAGTGAAACCGACAATGGTAACATCGGTGTTGGGGAATTGCTGGAGGTTGTAAGCTACCTTGCTGAGAGCTGCCTGTGCTGCGGGAGTAAGGTTATGGCTGCCG
>CAJMDR010000397.1 GCA_905212215.1 uncultured Porphyromonadaceae bacterium | reverse complement strand
TTCCCGCGCCATTTTGGAAAGGCTCGGCCCTGACGGGCATCTCTATGGCTTTGACCGCGATGCCGACGCTAAGGCAAACGCGCCGCAGGACCCGAGATTCTCATTCGTGCACGGCGACTTCCGCTACATGGCGAATTTCCTGGACTATATGGGTGCGCTCCCCATCGACGGCATCATCGCCGACCTCGGTGTGTCGTTCCACCATTTCGACCAGGCGGAGAGAGGGTTTTCTTTCCGTGCCGACGCACCGCTGGATATGCGTATGAACCAGAGCGCACCGCTCACCGCCGCCGACCTCCTGTCTACCATCTCCTCCACGGAGCTGGAAAGGCTTCTGAAGCTGTATGCCGACCTGCGTCAGCCACGGCGTGTGGCGGAGGCTGTGGTGAAAGCGCGTTCGCAGGCACCGTTGCTCACCACGTCGCAGCTCATGGCGGCTGCCGAGCCTGCCCTCGATCCGCGAAAGGTCAAGAAAGAGGCGGCACAGCTCTTCCAGGCGCTCCGCATAGAAGTGAACGGCGAAATCCGCGCCCTTGAACGGCTCCTCACCACCGCCGCAGGCATGTTGCGTCCCGGTGCGAGGATGGTGATTCTCACCTACCACAGCGTGGAGGACCGTCTGGTGAAGAACTTCTTCCGTGCGGGGCGTCTCGACGGCGAAGTGCGTACCGACCTATACGGCCGCACGGAATCGCCGTGGAAGGTGCTCACCCGACAACCGATAACGGCCTCGGAGGAAGAAGAGGCACGTAATCCACGCGCCCGCAGCGCAAAGCTGAGGGCGGCGGAATTCACCGGCAACAGCGACAATAAAGTCAGGAACCGCATTTAACATCATATTCACGGTCCGGATTCTGCGGGCCACAACCACAGTAAAGGGGAGCCTCACCAAAGGCTCCGGGAAACGACACCAATGGCAAAGAAGACCAAAGCATCAGCAGACAGCGCCGCAAAAGAAAGCAGCCTGAGCCGACGTAGGCGAAACATAATAGCCGACGTGCGCAAGGGACGTGGCGTGTCGGTGCATTTCTTCCGCCGCAACGGATGGGTGATAATGTTTTTTACTGTGGTGATACTGGTGCTTACCGGCATGCGCTACCGAACAAGAGTCTACATGAAGGAGATAAACCAACTCCGTGTGGAGCTGAAAAAGGCGGAGAACGAGCGCATGGTGGAGAAGTCAAAATACATGAGTCTTATCCGCGAGCGGGACATGGTGGAGCTGTCGCAGCGCCACAACATGGGACTGATTTTCGCCGACAAGCCCCCTTACATCCTCCAGTTGGACGAAAAGGATGTTGCCGGAGCGCCACAGAACTAACATACACCTCAACCTACAATATTAACCGAGTTTGGCAAAGCAAAAAAATAAAGCGCATATCCTGTTCCGCTACGGCGTGGTGACGTTGCTGCTGGTACTTATGGCGACGGCCATCGGTGCGTCGCTCACCTACACCACCACCCTCAATGCCTCCGACTGGAACAAAGCGGCGGAACAGAACCTCAACATCGACACCGTGCTGGCGCCGGAACGAGGCTCTATCCTTGCCAGCAACGGCTCTATCCTTGCATGCAACGCTCTTGTGTGGGACATAAAAATCGACATGCAGCATTCCCGCATGACCGACAAGAAGCTCGACATGGTGGCATTGGACTCTCTGGCGGACTACCTTGACAATAATTATCCGCGCCCCGCCAACCTGAAGGAACTGCCACCGGACTCCATAAAGAAATACAGCTGGTATACCCGTCTGCACCGCGAGCTGGAGAAGCCCGTCAAGAAACGCCGTCGCGCACTGATGATTGCCCGAGGCGTGGAAGACGATGTGTTCGACAAGTTGGTCAAGGAGGCTCCTCTTATCAAAAATTTCAAAGGTGAGCGCGTTCCCATTTACCGCAAGTCACGCTATATCCGCACCCAGCCCTACGGCATGATGGCACGCTATTCCATAGGCGTGGTGAACGAGGACTCCACCCGCAACTATGAGAAACATGGCTATTCCGGCCTGGAAAAGGACCTTGACTCGCTGCTCTACGGCAAACCGGGTCTGGCACGAAGCATCACCTTCAATACCGGAACGGGCGACTGGACCATCAAGAAGCCTCAGCGCGGCTATGACGTAATCACCACCATCGACCTCCAGATTCAGGACATCCTCGAACAGGAACTCTTAGAGCGTTGCTCCGCAACCAACGCCGAATGGGGCACCGCAATGGTTATGGAGGTGGCAACAGGCGAGATAAAGGCCATTTCAAACTTCGAACGGCGCGATGACGGCACCTATGGCGAGGCATACAACCGTGCCGTTACCTGCTACGAACCCGGTTCCGTGGTAAAGCCCATCTCCCTGCTAATCGCTTTCGAGGACGGCCTGATCACCAGTAACAACAATACCGTTGACTGCTCCAAGTTCCAGCGCACCACCGACCCCCACGCCCCTACCGTGAAGACTATTCCGGAGGTGATGGGATGGTCGTCGAATACCGGAGTGGCACGTATCATATTCCGCGGCTAT
>CAJMDR010000396.1 GCA_905212215.1 uncultured Porphyromonadaceae bacterium | reverse complement strand
CTCCAGCAGGGTCTATCATACAGCGTGAGACTCCGCGTTGCTCGTTCTACTTGGATGGGCACATGCCAGAGCCTCTGTAAGCGGGACGAGTAACTGATACAGACTCTCACGCTCTTTTTTTATACCCAAACCTGAATCCGGGGAGTCTATAAGGGATGATAGATCTATCATGAAACAAGGCAAAAAGGAAGAACTCCAGTCCCGTCGTCAATTCTTCAAAAAAGCAGCGAAGACAGCTCTTCCCATCCTCGGTGTAATAATGGCGTCCACGCCTATAGTCAGGGCTGCAACTGTAAGTGATTACTGTACTTACGGGACTTGTTTTGGAATGTGTGTGACGAGTTGCAAAGAAGGATGTTATACGCATTGTACAGGAGGATGTGGTTCAAGTTGTTTAGGTGACTGTAAAGACTCATGTATGTATACGTGTGTTGGCAACTGTACTGGTTCATGTAGTGGGTCAACTATGGGAAGCTTTTCCGGAAACGGGGGTGGATCGGGTTCCGGAACAACTTGCAAAGATTGTAGCGGAGGATGTAAAGATTCCTGTAAGACAGGTTGTGGAAAGACATGCAAAGGCGGTTGTAAGGGTTCTTGTGATAGTGGCTGTAAAGGGTCATGTGAAAATTCATGTACAGGTGAATGCTACAAAGGATGCAAGGGAACCTGCGAAAAATATTGTAAAGGAACTTGTAAGGGTGGATGTGGTAATACTTGTTCATCTTATTGCTCTTGGATGGGTTATTTTTTTTAATGTCCGATAGTCATGACTAAGTTGATTTAATTATCAACACTGCAAGTGACAAACTACACTTCCGAATAAGTGATAGTCTATTGTTCTAATTCATAAGAAGCAAATATAATGCGACGGATTTTCACAACGTTGATGTTGTGTCTAATAATGATAGGGTGTGCTTTTGCAGATACCTATCGTGTTACGGCACACTCAACATTGAACGTGCGGTCGGCACCTTCAACCAAATCAAGAATAGTAGCCAGACTGACTTCCGGTCAGAAGGTCGAAGTGTTGTCTATTCAAGGTAAATGGGCAAAAATCTCAATTAACGGTAAAACAGGCTATGTGTCAGTTCAATTTCTGGCTAAGGTGAATGAAATTGCCAAACCTGTTAAACCCATAGTTGAAAGTCAGGCTCAAACGGTATTGTCTGAAGTGGACTCAGATGAGCAAACAACTTCTGAAACAACTTCAGTCAGCCAAAATTCAAAAAAAGACGAGGACTCAAATTTGCTGTTCGACTGTAATTCATTTAGTACATCCGACATCAGTCTGTATCTTGCGGGTCAGGTAAGTGTGGGATGGACTAATTTCCTGTGGAACGAAGGAGACTGCAATGGAGATATAGCATACGGAGTTGATGCTGTGTTGCAGTTAGACTTCAACAATAGAGTTGCGTTCATACCTCGCAATTGGTATTCCGAATTGTCCATAGGCTATAAGAAGCTCGGGGCAGCCGATATGGAGATGAATTATGTCGGCCTCAACGTATTACCAATTGGCTATAAAATACCAATCTCCAACTTTTCATTAAAAGGGAAAGCGGGTGCGACATTCAGTATGCCGCTAAATGGGATTGAAACTGACGAGAATGATTTCAAGGGAGCTTTTCAAGTAGGTGTTACTGGAGGGCTACAGCTTGAATACAAGCAATTCGGCATAGGCATCAATGTTGAATACGACTTCATGAATGCGCTGAAAGGGTTGGAGGTCAACAAGTTGAACAATCTGGCTGTGATGGGAACAGTCATTTACAGATTCGGAAAATTCTAAAGATGAAGGAAGACATAATCTCACGCCGCCGTTTTTTCCGGCGAGCCGCAAGCGCCGCATTGCCGTTCCTCGCTGCAAGCTTTGTAGGACCATGGCTAATGTCCTGTGATGATTCCAACGATGATCTTCGCGATGCGTTGGACAACGAGAATGGAGGAGGAGGCTGCACAAGCTGTTCCAACGGCTCATACAACAATGGGGGTGGCTGCACAAGCTGTGCCAATGGATCTTATAATAGCGGTGGATGTAGTGGTTCATCATGTTCAAAGAACTGTGCTAACAGTTCAAACGGAACCTCTTCAGACAATCCGTCAAATGCAGATGGCATTATAGGAGGACATGGCTATATAGACCTTGGTATCAGTACAAAATGGGCGTTATATAATCTCGGTGCAGATAGCGTCTCTGATATGGGCAATACGTACAAAGCTGCAATAAGTGGAGGAACCGACAATTCCGCTGTATTAAACACAATCTTCGGAGCATGTGGCGATGTAAGGGGAAAAGATTTCTCAGGAAGCAGTGTTGATAACGCCACTAAAGAATGGGGACAGTATTGGAGGACCCCGACAAAAGAGGAGGTTGCCGAACTCAGAAAAGCGGTCACGGTAAAATCTTTTACCTACAATAATAAGAAAGGATACCTTATAAAAAGCAAGAAAAACAATAAGTCTATATTTCTTTTTGATAAGGAATATTGGACCAGTTCGGTGAGCACATATATGGCTC
>CAJMDR010000395.1 GCA_905212215.1 uncultured Porphyromonadaceae bacterium | reverse complement strand
CCGCCGTTTCTCTTAAGAAAGAAGAGGGACTTGATACGTACGAAAAACACACGCAATTATGACAGTATACACAGAAATCCTCGGTAATACCCGCCTGGACCCGCAATGGAAAGAGAAGATAGAGGGGTTGCCGAATGTAGAATATATCCATCTGGACCAGTGGATGGCCCAGAAAAGCCGTTTCCTCGGCCACGGCGACAAAGGGGGCGAATATCCCGTTGCATTGCGCCGTCAGTCGCAGGTAAAGGATGGCGACGTTATTCTTTATGACCCTGAGAAGGGAAAGGGCGCCGTATTGCGCCTCGACCTGAATCCTGTGCTGGAAATCGACCTCAGCGCTCTGGCGAAAGAAAATCCCGACACCATTATCCGCCATGCCGTGGAGTTAGGCCACGCCATAGGAAACCAGCATTGGCCCGCCGTAGTGAAGGGCACCAAGGTGTATGTGCCGCTTACGGTGGACAAGAAGGTTATGCTCTCCGTGATGGAGACGCATCATATTGAAGACATCACTTTCAATTTTGTGGAAGGCACAGAGGTAATACCTTATCTGGCACCTCACGAGGTACGCAGGCTCTTCGGCGGTGCCGGCCACGAGAGCCACAGCCATATACATGCACATCCGCACGCCGACGGCTCTATTGTGGAACCCGACGGTCACCGTCATGTAATAACGCATGACCACGGCGACGGCCATGTACACACTCATGTGGTGGACGACAATGGTATTCCTCTGCCCGGCGGTAACGCCTCCCATGACTATGACGGCGAACAATATCCTGTGTGCTGACATGGAGATGCTGCATCTGATGAATGTGCTGCAATACACCGACAGCACATTCCCCGTAGGCACCTTCTCCTTCTCCAACGGTCTTGAGACGGCCGCCTACGAGAAGATAGTCCACGACGCCCCCACGCTCGAAGCCTTTACCAGAGCCGCTTCCGAGCAGGCAGCCTATACCGATGGCGTGGCGGCCATACATGCTCTCCGTGCCGCCAAAGCCGACGATTACGAGGCTCTTCTGGAGGCCGACTATATGCTTCAGGCATCGAAAATGAACGCCGAGGCTCGGCTCATGCTTGCGCGAATGGGCAAGAAATTAGCTGAATTAGGCGTAAAGCTCTTTCCGGAAAACACTCTCATAGCCCGTTGGTTGGAGGATATCAGGGCAGAGAAGACCCCCGGCACATATCCGGTGGCTCAGGGACTCGTTTTCGCTGCCGCAGGCATGGACGAAAAGTCACTTTTCTGCTCGCATCAGTATGGCGTCATCAACATGATATTAGGTGCCGCGCTGAGGCTTGTAAGAGTGTCGCATATCGACACACAGCTTATTTTGCAGCGCCTCACAGCCGAAAGCATAGACATGTTCGAGACAGTAAGGACACTCCCCTTGGACCGTATGCAGGCCTTCGTGCCGCAGATGGATGTCTGCGCCTCGCTCCATGAGAAAGGAAAGATGCGCATGTTCATGAACTGATAACCCATCCACTCCTTCACTCTTCCACTCTCTCCTCCACTCATAAACTCATCCTCTCCTCCACCCAAAACAACTACAACCATGAGTACATGCAGAATAGGGGTCGGCGGCCCCGTCGGTTCCGGCAAAACCGCCCTGATAGAGGCCATCACACCCAAACTTCTTGAAAAGGGAATGAAGACCCTTATCATCACCAACGACATCGTCACCACCGAAGACGCAAAACATGTCCGCAAGACCCTGAAAGGAGTGCTTGCCGAAGACAAGATCATAGGCGTGGAGACGGGAGCCTGCCCGCACACAGCAGTGCGCGAGGACCCCTCCATGAACATCGCGGCCGTTGAGGAGATGGAATCGAAGTTTCCCGACACTGATGTGGTGCTGATAGAGAGCGGCGGCGACAATCTTACCCTCACCTTCTCGCCCGCATTGGTGGACTTCTTCATCTATGTCATAGACGTTGCCGCCGGCGACAAGATACCCCGCAAGGATGGCCCCGGCATATCGCAATCCGATATCTTAGTCATCAACAAGACCGACCTGGCGCCTTATGTCCATGCATCGCTGGAGGTAATGGACCGCGATTCACGACTCATGCGCCCCGGAAAACCATTTGTCTTCACCAATGCCATGACCGGCGAGGGCGTAGACGAGTTAGTGGACCTTATCTTCAAGATGGCACTTTTCGACAAACAGTAAACATTTGCCATTATGCCTTTCCAGACCACACTTCCAAAGATAAAGACGGCCGTTCCGGAAGTCGATTTCAGCGACCTCCCCGAGCTTGCGCCCTATCTGCGTGAGCCTGACGCGATGTATGTCGGCGCTCCCGGTAAACAGGGCTACCTGCGTATGCGTTTCGGCTTCAATTGCGAGGGGAAATGTGTGTTGCGCGAACTCGACCGCCGGGTGCCCATCATAGTGCAGCAGGAACTATATTTCGACGCCAACCTCCCCGAGATGCCCTGCGTCTATATCCTTGCCAGCGGTGGTCCGTATATCGATGGCGACCGTTTCGAGCAGGACATAGAACTCGATCCCGGCG
>CAJMDR010000394.1 GCA_905212215.1 uncultured Porphyromonadaceae bacterium | reverse complement strand
CAGTGGTATAACTCTTCGGCTACACCTTCCAGTCCGGGTGCATAGGTGTCGTAGAGACAGAGATTAGGGGTTAGGCGCATCATGGCGGCACACTGAGCCATGTTCGACCCGATCATGCCTGCTGCTCCTACTATTACAAGTTTTTCGTCGGTCAGGAAATCCATGACAAATTAATTTATGGTTTCTAATTTAAACGCTCTGTCCGCTTACTTGGTTCAGTGTCCCTGCTTTTAAACTCTTTAAAAATGTGCTCATGGCTTGAGAGTGGTAGCAACACTCTCGGCGCCACGATAAAACAGCTTCGCCCGGATGCTTTTCACATTCTTAGATAAAGTAAAGGGTGTTCTATATAGGGGCGAATCCAAGGTTGGCTCACTGCCGTCAAGAGTGTAATGAATCTCAGCAATGGTATAAGGTGAATTCATAAACACCTGGTTATTCTGAATCTTGATGCCTGGTTGACGCAAATGAATCGAATAGCCATTGTCAACAAGGCGTTTCAGCTCTTTTTCTACAGTGCGGTTGAAATATGGATCGGTGAATGTGGTGTCAGCGTTCCATGCTCTTTCTGCGAGTCCAAGCATCTTTGGAAAGAGATAGCGTTCGCGTCGTTGTGGACTGTTGATAGTCTCTGCCCAAAGCTGTCCTTGCACTCCTACAACTTTCCCATGGCCGGTTTTAGGCGTATGGGTAACTGGATAAGTGTTCAAGGTGCGGAATTCATCTGTCACTCCTGCCCAACTGAAACCAGGTTCATCGGGATGGCCGCTATATGCCATGTCAAGATAATAGCCTGTACATGTAGAATTTAGAACCGGTATTCCGAAACGTTGGGCTTTTTCTGCCGGCAACACTCCGTTTTTGTCTACCCACGGCTGCCATATATTGATATATGCGATATTGGGGGCTATGCTTTTTGCGAAAGTCGAATCCTTGCCCAAAGCTATTTCTTGCCAGCCAGCCGTCTTGATGCCTCTCTTGGCAAGATTATCTACCATATTCTTCACCCACCAGGCATGAAGTTCACCTTCATCCTTCATTCCATGCTCTTTCATGAAGGCTATTGCCGCCGGACTTCCGCCCCAGGCTCCTCCGGGTACTTCATCGCCGCCAATGTGTATAGTCTCCAGTTTCAGCCCCGCTTCACTATACATCTGCTGTAAGGCTTCGAATACCTTTTCCATGAACTTATATGGTCCTGGTAAAGCGGGATTCATAACATTGTCATGGAAATCCTGTGCGCTGCTATAGGTGCTGGTATCGCCATCTTCACGTAATCTGAAGGAAGAATCGCCTGTCCTGCGGTAGTAAGCTTCCATAGCCTTTACTGCCGCTCTGGCATGACCCGGAGTTTCTATTTCAGGTATGATAGTTATGCCCAACGAGTCGGCATGTTGTAGAAAACGGATAAAATCATTCTTTGTAAGATAGCCATTGGCAGTGCCTTTTGTCGATTCCGGGTTACCATCGCCGAAATATATCTGAGCAAGAAACTCCGATTCATCTGTTGTAAAACCTCGTTTTGAGGCGTATGTGGTCAATTCGGGCAAATCAGGAATCTCAAGGCGCCATGCCTCGTCATCAGTGAAATGGAACTGAAGTCTGTTGAAGCCGTAATCAGCCATTGCGTCAAGTAAATGCAACAGATTGGAAAGGGGATAATAGTTGCGGGCTATATCTATCATCATTCCACGGTATTCATTATCGGGATAGCCATCCACTATTGCTGTCGGGAGCTTGTAGTCGTTCAGGACCAAAAGTCGTTTGAGCATACGCTTGCCATAGCGAATAGCCTCAGGAGAAGCTCCTTCTATAACCGCTTTGTCGGGCTTGACATTAATTCGGAAATATTCCGGGTTGGCATGGCGTATCTGTTTTGTGGTTACCTTTCCTTTATCTGTGAAATACCCTTTATTGGTGACAGATACATTCTTGAACGATGGAATGACAGCATAGGGAAGCACAACCGGCTCGGTGTTCATTCTTTCATTGAAACGATAGACGGAGTCTGCTGAAGCCATTCTGTCTTTCCCATTGTAAATGTATTGTTCCGGGAATGAGGTAAGTGTTTCCTGATGGAAATTAACAGGAAAAGGTTTGCCATTGGCATCGATGCCGTGGGCATCTACAATCCCATAGCTGCAACTTGTCACAGCACCGGAGGTGACGATGTCTATCACCAGAGAATCTCCTGCTGTCGCAAACCTGGGTGAGGAGATGTAGAAGTAACCCGGGATGACGCGAATCACAGTGTCTCGGTCATCCAGAGACTTCATCCGGCAGTCGAACTTGTTGAACGCCAGTTTGTCGAGAGATTTTACATCTCCGGTAATGACGAGACGGCTGACGAATTCCGGTTTCTTTTCTGCATTAAACCGGTTTCCGAGGTTCTGCCAGCTGACATTGACCGGCATTTTGGCCAATGTCAGCATAGAGCCTAATACAAGAAGAAAAAGAAAAATCGATTTTTTCATGGCAGGGTCAGGTTGTTAAGTAATTTCGATGTGAAGAGGCTTGATGTCAGTCTAACTTC
>CAJMDR010000393.1 GCA_905212215.1 uncultured Porphyromonadaceae bacterium | reverse complement strand
GGGCGAGGGCCGTATCCTTGTGGGCGCTTCGGGCAACGATGCCATGGTAGACATGCACATCACCAAGACTTTCACCGCCGACGACACTCAGCTGCTTGCGGGCATGGCGTTCTTAGAGAGCAATCCGGGCATCGGCGAACTCCAGATATGGGGCGAGAAGGGTAAGACGCTGAAGGTGAATGTATGCACGGTGGACAAGTCCACCATGGATTTTGTGTACAAGAGCCGCACTTTCGACTGCTCCCGCACCGCCACCACTACCGTGACTTTGCAGAAGCCGTTCGACATGAGTTCGGGCTATTTCAAGATAGTGACTCAGAAGTCGCCGCTGAACGACAAGCCAATGGCGCACATCACACTGAACATAAGCGACTACAAGCCTGACAAGGTGATTGCCATCCTCATCACTTCTGAGGCGGGCGCCACGGTGCATGGCTGGGCCAACAATAACCAGTGCATTTTCCGCAAGCACCTTGCCAACATGGGCGAGCCGGACCACAACTACGGGGTATGCGAGATCGGCGGCACAGGCAAGAGCATCATCACCGTAGGCTCGTATAACACCAAGAACTTCGTGAAGACCCTTTCCGGCACACCCCAGTACACGGAGTTCAGCGTAGGCGCCATCTCTCCGTTCTCGAATGTGGGTCCGACGGCCGACGGGCGCATGAAACCTGACGTATCGGCTCCCGGCAGCCTGATAGTCTCGGCATTCAACTCTTCGTCGGGCAATGACCCTGCCATCGTCTACAACACGGAATGGAACGGCAAGAGCTATCCTTACGGAGTATATCAGGGCACTTCCATGGCTTCGCCGCATGTGGCGGGCGTGATAGCTCTGTGGCTTCAGGCGAACCGTAAGCTCACTCCGGCACAGATACGCCAGATTCTGGACCACAGCTGCAAACGCGACAATCAGACCGGCCCGGAGGCCAACAATACCTGGGGCCGCGGCAAGATAGATGCCTACAATGGCCTTGTTTACCTGCTGCGCACTTTCGGCAGCACGATGGATGTTGCGGAGGCCGTGGGCGAGACTTCGTGGAGCGCGAATATCATAGACGGCAGTCTGCATGTGCTCTACTACCGCGAGGTAAGGGACGCCGCCATCAGCGTCTATAACGTTGCGGGTCAGAAGGTGCATGGCATCAGCGGAAAAGCGCGTGCCATGGGCGATGAGACCATCCTCGACCTGCGTCATCTTCCGACGGGAATCTACTTAGTGCAGGTTAGCGGCGGAGGAATGAGCGAAACAGTGAAAATTAGAAATTAAGAATAACAAACAACCCATACAGACATGAAGAAAACGATTCTGGCACTGCTTGCCTTAGGTGCCGTCTGGAATGTTGGCTACGGCCAGACATTCAGCGGCGGCGAGGGCACCGCGGAGTCCCCTTATCTCATCAAGAGCAAGGAGGACATGGCGGCATTGAGCACTGCCGTGGAAGGTGGCAACACGTTCGCCGGGAAGCATTTCCGCCTGGAGAACGACCTGAGCTATACTTCCTCAGACACCTACACTCCCATCGGCTACACGAACAAGTCCCTGCCGAAGAAATTCGCCGGCGAGTTCAACGGCAACAACAAGACAATCTCCGGCGTCACCATCAACGGCACCTATTATGTTGGTCTTTTCAGCCATATCGACAAGACCGGCAGTGTGCATGACCTTGTTCTCGACAATTTCAAGGTCACTTCCACCAACAGTGGCGGCGGCGCTCTGGCCGGCAAGAGCGACGGCACCGTCTCCCGCATCCAGGTGCGTAATCTCGACTTCACATCCACCAACGGCAGCTACAAAGGTGGTCTGGTAGGCTTCCTCAACAGCGGCGAGGTGAGCGACTGCTCCGTCAGCGGCTCCATCATCGCCTCCAGCTCCGTGGGCGGCGTGGTAGGCCAGAACTATGGCGCGGTACGCCGTTGCCACACCAACGCCACCATAGTGGTGAGCGGCGAAGGCAGCTCTTCGGCGCACATCGGTGGCGTAGTCTCCATCACCCTTACCCTGAGCGGCGACACCGCCAGAGTGGAGGATTCCTATTTCACCGGTTCCATTCAGGGAGCGCCCCAAAACAACTGCGGCGGCGTCACCGCCACCCTCAACGTCGGCTACATAGAGCGTTGCTGGAACGGTGGCTATATAGCTTCGTCGGGCAATGCGGGCGGCCTGGTGGCAACATATAACGCCGGCATCATCCGCGACTGCTACAACGCAGGCACGGTGGTAGACAACGGCGCCGCTTCGGGCGGTCTGGCAGGCCTTGTGTCGAACAGCAACCACAAGGTAATAGCCATGGAGCGTTGCCTTAACCTCGGCAACATCATGTTCTCGGCTGTTACTCGCGAACCGGGCTGCGAGCTGATCGGCACCGGCGCCGATCAGGTTACCATAACCAACTGCTACTACGACCGCCAGATGTCGGGCTACACCGACTCCGAGCGTGGCATGACCACGGCAGCCCTTACCTCCGGCAATGCCCTTCCCGGCTTCGACGCTTCGGTGTGGAAGTTCGCCGCCGGCATGTATCCGCGTC
>CAJMDR010000392.1 GCA_905212215.1 uncultured Porphyromonadaceae bacterium | reverse complement strand
CATGGTGGCAGGCATCGACGAGATGCTGCGCAAGGGCATCTCTTTCAGCCTTTACATGACCCACGGAGGTACGAACTGGGGACACTGGGCCGGAGCGAACTCCCCGGGATTCTCGCCCGATGTGACGTCTTATGACTACGATGCTCCCATCACCGAGTCCGGACAATATTCCCCCAAGTATTTCCAGCTGCGCGAGACTTTGGCAAAGTATTCCGTCACCCCTCTTCCCTCCCCGCCGAAAGCCATACCGAGCGGCACCATAAAGCAGTTTGCCATGACCGAGGTGGCACCGCTTTTCGACAATCTTCCCATGCCACGCCGCGACAGTGTCATAATGTCGATGGAGCAATATGACCAGGGCTTCGGAAGCATCCTCTACAGCACTTCCCTCCCCTCGCTGCCTGACGGCGCTCTGCTCACCGTTGAAGAGGCTCACGACTATGCCCAGATTTTCCTCGACGGCAAGTTCCTCGGCACTCTCGACAGGCGACACGGCGAAAGGACGCTCTCACTGCCTCCCTGCAACGCAGGAACACGCCTTGACATTCTCGTGGAGGCGATGGGGCGAATCAACTTCGGCCGCGAGATAAAGGACTTCAAGGGTATCACCGAAAAGGTGACTGTGACGGAACGGCGCGACGGTCATGACTTTGTCTGTGACCTCAACGGATGGTCGGTGTATCTGCTTCCCGATGATCCCGGTTTCTATGCTGCAATGCGCTTTTCTCCGACCTCGTATCTGAGTAATGATTCTTCAGGGCGTTATCCCAGGGGAGTATACCGCGGCTCATTCAAGGTGACTAAACCGCACGACACGTTCCTCGACCTCTCAGGCTGGGGAAAAGGGCTGGTATATGTCAACGGCCATGCCTTGGGACGTTTCTGGGAGATAGGACCGCAACAGACACTCTATCTGCCCGGTTGTTTCCTGAAGAAAGGCAACAACGATATTGTCATCTTCGACATTACCGGACCGCACAGCCTCTCACTGCAAGGCCTCGCGGAGCCTGTACTCGACCGCCTCAACATACCGGCACCGAAACGCAACGCCAACAAGCCTGACCTTTCCGGAGCGGCGACAGTGGCGGAAGGCTCTTTCGCTCCCGGCAATGGCTGGCAGCGTGTGGATTTCCCCTCGCCCGCAAAAGGTCGCTATCTCTGCATCGAGGCGCTCGACGCTTACGACGGCGGCGATGTGGCGGCAATAGCGGAGCTGTATGCCCTTGGAGAAGATGGCAAACGGCTGTCGCGCGACAAATGGAAAGTGACGTATGCCGACAGCGAGGACACACAGGGCGTCAACCGTTCTGCGGAGAAGGCTTTCGACCTCCAGGAATCCACCTTCTGGAGCAGTGCCGAAGGAGCACCGTTTCCGCACATGATAGTGATAGATCTCGGCACCATTACCACTCTTACCGGCCTCGAACACCTTCCCCGCATGGAGCACGGCGCTCCCGCCTC
This sequence comes from uncultured Porphyromonadaceae bacterium, assembly GCA_905212215.1. Lineage (GTDB taxonomy): Bacteria > Bacteroidota > Bacteroidia > Bacteroidales > Muribaculaceae > Lepagella. The sequence goes on along the minus strand of CAJMDR010000392.1, from coordinate 1,076 downwards.
CATTCGCCGTTACCGGCTGTTCCTGCTCCCCTGACCAACCACCCTGATGTTCTGAGAGTTTTGTGAGCACTAAGGGTCACCGATTCGCGGCTGTCGAAGCGGTTTATCAACACTATCCGGCGTATCTGAGACGGCGCCGGTCAGTTGCCGAGGCGCTTTACTTTGCCGAAGAGGGGCGTTATGGGGCGTTGGCGGTCCTGGGTGTAGCGTATGGCGCCTTCAGGGCAGCGGGCAACACACTCCATGCAGCGTACACAGCGGGTATTGTCCACGTAACGGCTAACCACCTTGATGCAGGATGCCCGGCAGTTCTCCTCGCATTTCATGCAGCTCACGCATTTGTCGCCGTCAATGACAATCTGGAACGCGGAACGGCGGCTGAGGTAGCTCATGGCGGTGCCTAACGGACAGACGGTATTGCAGAACTCCCTTCCGCGCAGCAATGCCCAGAGAAATATTACCAATAGCGACACAATGCCGCATATCACGCCCCACACGGCGGAAAAACCGTATGCCGCCCATGCGGAATGGTTCCCCCCTAAGCACTGCACCGCGTTAGAGGTGATGAACCACGGCTCTAAAATAAGGGGAACGGCCACCAGGCCCGCTATAAGACAGGCTATATAAATAATGAGGATATGATGACGTATGCGGGATGGTTTAGTATACCTGAACGGCTTGTTGAGGCGCGGAATCCGCCGCCGTACATGCAGCATTATGTCCTGAATGGCGCCTATCGGACAGACCGTAGAGCAGTATATCCTGCCCCAGACAAGGGTTATGATGAGCCATACCAATGTTACTCCGGCTGTCTCGGCAAAATATACGGGGGTTATGTGGAGGCGGCGCACATGGGTTACGGCGGCCGGAGTCCCCTCTTCGCCAAGGATGAAGAAGAGAACGGTTGCCACAAGGAAGGCGGCTGCCAACAGAATCCGTACTACCCAGATTTTTTTCATAGCCTGACGCAAAGTTAGATAAAAAATCCGGAAGCCGGAAATAAAAAAATTCTCTCGCATTAATAACCCGGTGTTCCCGGCTACTCATAGTTCTCATAGTACTCATAGTACTCATAG
>CAJMDR010000391.1 GCA_905212215.1 uncultured Porphyromonadaceae bacterium | reverse complement strand
GTAGGCGCAGTGACCGGGCTCAACGATGACGGCACGCCAAAGATGACCGATGTCAAGTCGGCTAGACTCTCTGACCTCGTGAAATTTTCCAAAGGCCAGAACCCGCTGGAGGCTTTCCTCTCCAACTTCGTCCGCCAGTGCAAGAACCCGACGACCTTCGGATTCTTTCGAGTACCGGCCGACCGCTACGATACGGTAGGCACCGTAATCGGAGACCTCGCAAAAGACCCCGTGGCAAACGCCGAGATGCTGAAGAACAACAAGGTCGAGCTTCCGCAGGCTGCGCAGGACAACAAGCAGGAGGCGACGCAGACGGCTAAACAGCCCAAGCAGTCGCCGGCAGGCTCACCGCAGGAGGAACAGCAGGCACAATCCAACGCTCAGGCGTCCGCAAAGGATACCAGACACTCCGCCATCGACGAGAGCAAAATCGACTGGGCGAACCTCAAGGAGAAATGGGGCATCGACCGCAATGAACTGGAAAAGTCCGGAGACCTCCGCGAAATGCTCTACAACCGCAAGTCAAGGGTTGTCACCGTCACCCCGACATTCGCTGGAGAGAAATTCCCCATCGACGCGCGACTGTCATTCCGAACCGATGCAGACGGCAATGTCAAGGTGGTGCCGCACTTCATCCATCGTGAGCCGAAACTCGACCAGAAATTCGAGGGCTACGAGTTCAGCAAGGAGGACAAGGCGGCTCTCCGCGAGACAGGCAATCTCGGCAAAGTCGTTGAACTGACCGGCAAGAACGGCGAGAAGGTGCCGTCATATGTCAGTATCGACCGCTATACCAACGAAATCGTCTCCGTGCCAGTCAAGGATGTTTTTGTCCGCGACACCGTGGGCCAGACCAAACTGACGGTCGCCGAGGTCATGCAGCTCAAGGAAGGTAAGGCACTTCCTCCGAAAGAGATAACCGACAAGAACGGCAAGACCTACAACGTGGTGCTTCAGGTGTCGGCAGACCGCAAGGGCATCGAGTTCGTCCCCGGCGCGGTCAGAAAGCAGGAACAGGCGCAGTCGCAGACACAGACGCAAAGCGGCACCACGAATCAGCAGCAGTCGTCGTGGCTCACGAAGGACGGCAAGATAAAGCCCCTGACCAAATGGGCGAAAATCCCTCTTACCGAACAGCAGCAGAAGGACTACGCCGAGGGCCGCGTGGCGGAACTTACCAACCGCCTCGACGACAAGGGGCAGCCATGCACGGTGTATCTCTGGTTCAACCCTGAGAAACAGCGTCCGAACACATCGCTCAACGACCCCCGCGTGCAGGTAGCCGAGGAATCCAGAACACAGAAGGCCGTCAACAACGACGGGCTGACCAATGAGGCGACAAAGCACGTCGCCGAACCCCTCCAGAAATACCAGACGGCTTCCAAGAACGAGAACCAGATGCGCCAGCAGCGCAAGCCGAAAGGCCCGAAGATGTAATCTTCAAAAACAGGGATAAGACCCTGCATCCCGAAACGGCAACCCGGAGAGTCCGGAATCTCCGGCGCCATTTCAAAAACCACTAATCCGAAAATATCCACCCAAATAAAAAAGCAAAAATGAAACAGAAAAATCTCATAACCGTCGTGACCGACCATCAGATCACAGCGGACACAATCGCCAGAGCCATCGGCGCAAACGAAAAGCATGAAGGCTACTACCTCGGCAACGGCTACGCCGTGACATGGACAAACGGGCAGCTCGTTGAGGCTACCTTCTCACCGAAAGAGAGTTTCGTACTCTCGACAACAATGGAAAGCCGCCTCGCCTACGCCCATAACTTCAAATTCGCCATGCGCGACTACGATGAACTTGTCGGATACAAGAAATCAGCCGAGGACATCCGACAGCTCGACACAATCAAGGCACTGTGGAAGATGAGCCTGACGGTCGTGAACGCCATGCGTCCGGACATTACCGGAGACCTCGACTTCCTGAGCCTCTACTACTTCATCGCCTCTCCCGTGGATACGCGCCGGGCATGGCTCCCCGTGCTGACAAGGAAAGCCATCGTCCATGCCGTGAACCACGGGCCTCAGAACCGCAAGGAATACGAGAAATGGCTGGAGGAATCCATCTACAACGCCATCGTACAGTGTGCCGAGGAAAACGCCGAACTGAAAGGCTCGCCCGCAGTGGAGGAAATATCCGTCGCCGACGCCGCCAAAGACGCGGAATGTGCCGGCGTACCCGCCCCGGCTCCCGGAGAACAGCGCGAGGGAGATAACTATATCGGAGTGATTACCGACCGCTGCCCCCTGTTCAACCTCCCGGCCCTGATGATTCAGGCTGCCTGTGAGCTGGACTACACCCATGAAAAGACGATACTGACCGCATACCGTCTGTATGCCAAGAAACTCATATCATATCCCGCCGTGTTGCAGAACACCGTTCCCGGCGGAGTGTGGAAAGCGATGCTCCGCAATATGGAGATGCTGCGCTACAACAGCAGGTGGGGCCGCTCTGTGGGCGAAGGGAAGCCCTCCAAGTGCCACAACTTCCGCAACGGCGAGAGCGTCTATAACGGCTTCGGCATTGTCACCACCCGG
>CAJMDR010000390.1 GCA_905212215.1 uncultured Porphyromonadaceae bacterium | reverse complement strand
CCCTTGCGTATCCGCACCTTCCTGCCCGCGGGATAATCCACATAGACATAAGTGTGTACCGGTTCCGGATAGATTTTCCTCCCGTAGCGGCCATCATCGGCAATGGTGATTGCCTCGATATGCTTGCATGTGCCCAGACCGCTTGTCTTGAAGTCCATGCACTCGCAACGGTTCAGGTCGGAGTCACTGCCGAAATACTCTACACGGTAAGTGCGGCCGCTTTTACCGCTCTTGACTATGAAGGGGTCTTCCGGAGAATGAGGCGCACTGATGACGAAAGCCTCTCGCTCGGCCGACTGACGACGCAGCGCTCGCTGCCAGTCCACAAGGCTCATGTCCTGAGGACAACGCGAAGGATTCAGTTTCGGCTTTTCCTTGCGCGTATTGGTTTTCTTATTCTCATTCTTTTCGGTAGACGCCATGATGCTTTGCGGTTAATACTTGTTTCCTCCTGCGCAGTCTCCTTGCCTGCACAACAGTATATTTTACTTGCATGGCAGTTTCATTACTGCGCAGCAATTTATCCCTTCAAAATTACTAAAATACCCTGACCTCCGCAAACACCCGCTTTCAGTCATCCTTTTTTATCCATTATATCGTTTTAGGCCCAGCGTCTGAAACGGGTGGCTATCACCGACCGTACTCTGTAGCCTAAAGATATAATCATATCCAGGTTATAGAATGGAATATCACGACTCACTTGTCGTGACCCCTCCTGTCGAACCTGTCGGAATTTCCGACAAGTTGATTGTTCATCTAATTCCCCTTCTTCATAAATGTGTTTGATATGCTCAACTACATTGGTTCTTGAGGATTGATATAGTTCTGCCATCTGCTGTTGCGAAAGCCATACGGTTTCCCCGGTGAACCTGACATCGATGCGGGTATCGCCATCTTCACTTTGATAGATGATTATGCCGTTGTTGTCTTCCATGACTTAGAGTATTGCGGTCTGTAGATGTAAAATTAACAAAAAATGCTGAGTTTGCGAAATTTAGGTTCATTTCCTAAATTTCGCGCCCGGAAGTGGTATAAATGGCAAAGACCGCCATGGAGCAGTTGCTCTCTGGCGGTCTTCGGTAATTCAGTAGTAACAATCGGTTCAGCGAACCATCATGCGGAATGTGTGGCTTCCACCGGGGGTGGTGGCCTGAACAAGATAAATGCCCTTGGCAAGCTGTGTGCTGTTGATATAGGCGCTGTTGCCGTCGATACCGGCCTTTACGCCCTGCTCTATGCCTGCCATGTTGAACACCTTCACACCTGTAATGGCTTCGGGGGCGGTGATGACATCGCCGTTGAGCTGCCATTGCGAATCCATATCGATCGTGCCGACGGCGTTGGTGGTGACATGGAATCTTTCCTGGGCAAGCTGTTTCTGTGCCGAGTAGACGAGAAGAACGTAATCCTTGTTCATCTCCAGATCCGGGGCGCTCAGGGTATAGTTGAGGTTCATGCTTCCGGCGCCGTCGATGAATACCGGCTCATACTGCTGGCTGGGAATGCTGTAGCCGCCGTTGCCCGGATAGATTACGCCGCTGATAGGATAGGCGAAGTAACCTGACTCATTGTTGAGGGTGAAGGAGAACTTGATGTCGGAGCAGTTCACGCTCTCCTTGTCGGCTATGACAAGGTTGGTGACGTTGAACGAAGGAGTCTGAGCAGTCTTTACCTCTATAGGAACACGGTCGGAGATGAGGTATGCGTTTTGGCCGATGACCTGTATCAGACCGAGTTCATAGATGCCGGCAGGAACCTGGCCGAAGTTGCCTATGTAGGTTATCTCTTCCGACTCGTTGCCCATAAGGTCGATGGAATATGGATCGCCCCTGGCAACGAGACTGTTGCCGTTGAGGATGCCGGGCATGAAGAATTCGTATACCTCGCTGGGAAGGGTGTTGGTAATCTTGAACTTCATCTTGAAGTTGGAGTTCGAGTATACCGGAGTCATCATCTGCAAGTCGGAGCCTTGCATCAGGTCATATTCCGGATAAGCGAAAGAAACAGAATCGGCAGCTACCGTCATATAGGCTATGGGGGGTTCCCCGAGCGGCATGAGCATCTCTCTCCATGTGGGCTGTTCCTCGGTAGCGGTGCGGTCATACATCGGGGTCACGGTATATGTTCCTGCGGCGGGTCGCGGCAGGTTTACGGAAATGGAGGATACACTTGTGCCGCTGGTTACTTTAACGGCATCGCCTGCACTATAAATGGTCGATTCGCCGCTCTGTATATTCTTCACCTGAAGGCCGAAACGTGTGGTGACTGTTCCTCTGCCATTGCTGGTAAAGGAGCCGTCAAGCTTCAGGGTGCCGTTGGTCTCGTTGTAGGATGCCGTCACCATCTGAGAGCTGGTGAAGATTACCATGGGAGTGTCGCAGACGGTGTTGGGAAGCGCGTTGAGGAGGGCGAACTGATAGATGTTGTAGCCGTCGTTGCTGCCGCCTATGCCCTGCGAACTCGGGTCGAGTGCGGTGAGACGGAAATAGCCGTCGCTGACGCCTCCCCAGCCCCAGTTGAAGTGGAAGTAGCCGTCGTTGCTGTAGCCGTCGCACACAAAGGCGTGGCCTACGCTCAT
>CAJMDR010000389.1 GCA_905212215.1 uncultured Porphyromonadaceae bacterium | reverse complement strand
GCCGACGCGGAAGCAATAGTGCGGCCTATGGATGCCTTAGAGCTTACCGTGGGCTACCGCTATCGCGGTGTACGCAACATCTTCCGCCGCTATGGCGAGACGCAGGAAAGCTACGGAGAGCGCCTTCCCGACATCTGCAACCTCAGCTTCGGTGCCAGATACCGCTTGTCGCGTACGGTTACTTTCTTCGGAAAAGCCGACAACCTGTTGGGCAAGCGCATCATAGTGCTTCCATGCCAGCCTGCCGAGGGCTTCAACTTCCTTGTGGGTGCCGACGTTATATTTTAAGCGTAGGAAAAGCTAATAGGAAATGAGTGAATCACTTGATCAGTTAGAATACAGGAACGAAGACGACAAGGCCTATGGCCTTGCCGGCATGATAATAGCTCTCAGCTCCATGGACAGCCTGGAGCTGGTGCAGAGCGTTTCGCTGGACGCCGACGACAGCGCCGACGAAACGATGATTGAGTTTACCGATGAATATTACCATGTCCTGGCGCCGAATGTGTCGCCGAAGAGTGTGTGGGAGACGCTGCAACGCAACTTCTACATCACTTCGTCGATGGTGTTGGGCAATGTTATGGCAAGGAGCGTGGTGCGCGACGGCACACAGGTAAACGAGAAGCTGCTTAAGATAATTCTTAACATGATGCGCATAGAGGCGGAGGAGACGCTCGACATGGGGAATGACGAGACAGACCTTCTCTACCGCCAGATGCTGCGGCGCAACATGAATCTTTTCTATAACCCGCAGGTAAGGAGCAAGGTAAAGGCACTGAGCCGCCGTCTGGCGCTGCTGCGCAACCTTACGGTGCGCGATATAGTCTCCGAACTGGAGGGGATTTGAGTGCAGGGAGAACCGCTTTTGAGTACTATGAGTACTATGAGATAAAAAGAGTTCCGGGAGCAATTGCTTTCCGGAACTCTTTTTTGGGGCCTTTCCTTAGGAAAAAGGGCTTTTAGTCTTCCTCAGTGGTGTTTTTGGCTTCGGGGTGGTCTTCGTGCCAGGCGGCGTCGGGGTTGGTGCCGGTGCCGTCGAAGCAATGGGTGCAGAGGCGGCATTTGGGCATGCCTATGCTGGCAATCAGGTTCTCTATTTTGCTGAACCGGAGGGTCGTCAGGCCCAGACGGTTCGCTATCTCCTGCACCATGGCGTTGTATTCCGGCGAATCGGAGGTGGCATAGCGGTCGAGGTTCTTGTCGGGGTCACCCTCGCGGTCTTTGATTATGCGGCGGGTAATAAGCTCCAGGTCACTCTTGGAGGAAGTGAAGCCGATGAAGGGGCAGCCATATACCAAAGGGGGGCATGAGATGCGGGCGTGTACCTCGCGGCAACCATTGTCGAAGAAGGTCTTTACATTGTCGCGTAGCTGGGTGCCGCGCACTATCGAGTCGTCGCAGAACACCACCCTGCTGCCATTGAGAATAGCCTTGTTGGGGATGAGCTTCATCTTCGCCACGAGGTTACGCATGGACTGGTTTCCCGGGGTAAAGCTGCGGGGCCATGTAGGTGTATACTTCAGCACTGCGCGGCGGTAGGGGACACTGCTTGTCTCGCTGTAGCCGATAGCGTGACCCACTCCGGAGTCCGGGATACCGCATACGCAGTCGGCGGGAGTGGTGTCTTCCTTGCCCATAGCACGCCCACCGGCCTCACGCACCGCCTCCACGTTGATGTTGTTGTAGTCGCTGGCGGGGAATCCGTAGTATACCCAGAGGAAGGAGCAGATCTGTTCCCTGGGAGCCGGTTTCTGCAGCACTTCCATTCCGTTGTGGCGAATGCGCACAATCTCGCCGGGACCCACGTCGCGCACCCTTTCGTAGCCGAGGTTTGGGAAAGCGGAGGTCTCGGAAGTAGCGGCGTAAGCGGCCTCTTTCTTTCCTATCACAATGGGAGTACGTCCGAGGTAGTCGCGGGCGCAGATGATGCCGTCTTCAGTGAGGATGAGCATGGAACAGGAGCCCTTCACTTTGCTGTAAACGAGGTTTATGCCGTCGACGAAATCCTTGCCCATGTTAATGAGCAGGGCCACTAACTCCGTCTGGTTGATATTATTGGCAGAAAGCTCGCTGAAGTGCATTCGCTCGCGTAGCAGTTCGTCGGCGATTTCGCGTATATTGTTTATTTTCGCCACAGTGACAACCGCGTAACGGCCGAGATGCGAGTTCACGATGATAGGCTGCGGGTCCGTGTCGCTGATAACACCGAGTCCCTGGCAGCCGGTGAAGTCTTTGAGTTCGTCCTCAAACTTGGAGCGGAAGTAGTCGCGCTCCAGGCTGTGAATGGTTCTGTGAAACCCGGCTTCGGCATCAAAGGTCACCATGCCGGCGCGTTTGGTGCCAAGATGTGAGTTATAGTCCGTGCCATAGAACAGGTCTGTGATGCACGGTTTATTTGCAATTGCTCCGAAAAAGCCTCCCATATCTTCAGGATTGATTTAGAAAATGAAAGTGCAAAATTAGTGTTTTTTTCCGAGATAGGAAAATGGGTGGAAGAGTGAAGCTACTCATCCACTCATAATAAGAAGGGGAGGGGAAACGTTAGTTAGTATATGCGCCTGAACACGAGCAAGTTTAC
>CAJMDR010000388.1 GCA_905212215.1 uncultured Porphyromonadaceae bacterium | reverse complement strand
CGTCAGCCCTGGACGGTACAGGATCTTCTGCCACGCTCGGCCGCCATCAGTGATATTCCAGCCTCATCGGTAATTATCACTTTCTGGATGTTCGCCGCCATCTTCACAATACTGCTGATAGCAGAAGTGAGCATAATGTGCCGCCAGATCAGCAAAGCCTCACATGAGAATCTGGAAACGGTATAACCCACAAATAAGTAGAAAAAACCATGCCAACACTATATTATCTTCAGAATTACTGGTGGCTCCTGATTTCAGTTCTTGGGGCCGTTCTGGTGTTCCTGCTTTTCGTACAGGGAGGCCAGACCATGCTTCTCGGCGCCCGCAACGATGTGCAACGCTCACTGATAGCCAACTCCATGGGGAGGAAATGGGAACTTACGTCCACTGCCCTCGTGGTGTTCGGGGGCGCCTTTTTCGCATCTTTCCCTCTTTACTATTCCACCAGCTTCGGCGGAGCTTACTGGCTCTGGATACTGATTCTCTTCAGCTTCGTCATCCAGGCCATCAGCTATGAATACCGCACCAAGCCGGGTAACATCTACGGCAAATCAACCTACGACACATTCCTGTTCATCAATGGCTGCGTAGGATGCCTGCTTTTAGGCGTTGCAGTGAGCATGTTCTTCTTCGGCGGGGAGTTCACCGTTTCGCGCTCCAACATGCTTGACGCCGCCTCTCCGGTCATCTCCCGCTGGGCGCCGACCCATGGCTTCGAGGCTATCTTCAACTGGAAGAACCTCGTGCTGGGCGTGGCCGTCGTCTTCCTGGCACGCTCCATGGCATGCCTGTATATGCTCAACAACATCACCGACGATGCCGAGTTCCGCGTTGTACTGCGCCGCAGACTCTTCGTCTCGGCCGGCATCTTCGTAGTGTTCTTCCTCTGGTTCCTCGCCATGGTGTTCACCGCTACCGGTTATACCGCAGTACAGACAGAAACGGGAATGACGAAAATTACTGCAACACCTTATAAATATGCCATCAACTATGTACAGCTCTGGTGGGCTCTGGCAGCTTTGATAATCGGCGTTGTGATGGTGCTTTACGGCATCCTCCGCTCCTTCTTCACCAAAGCCGACTGGAACAAAGGCATCTGGTGGGCCGGCATTGGTGTCATTCTCGTGGTGCTTAGCCTTTTCTGGGTAGCCGGCTACAACGACACCGCTTACCTTCCCTCTATCACCGATTCCGCTTCGTCACTCTCTATCCGCAACAGTTCATCTTCAGAGTTCACCCTCAAAGTCATGAGCTATGTCTCCATCATAGTGCCCTTTGTTACCGCATATATAGTATATGTATGGCGCAGCATGGACCGCCGCAAGCTCACTCCGGAAGAGATGATGACCACCACGCACAAATACTGAACCTCCTTAACATTTGGACACCTACAGAACCATTGCCTCACCCTCATCGGCACGCTATACCGTCAAGATGAGCCGTTTCCTTGCTTTCGCAGTCCCGGCAACTACTGCCGAGGCTGCGAAGCAAGAGGTGAAGCGGATACAGAACCAATACCATGATGCCCGCCATGTGTGTTGGGCCTATATGCTCGGTCATAAACGCGACATCTTTCAGGTCAACGACAACGGCGAGCCTTCGGGAACAGCGGGAAAGCCCATCTTAGGGCAGATCAACTCACTTGAGCTGACTGATGTGGTGGTAGTAGTAGTGCGCTATTTCGGCGGCATCAAACTGGGCACAGGAGGACTTATCGACGCTTACCGCACTGCTGCCCGCATGGCTCTTGACGAAGCGCAGATAGAAACGCGCCATGCAATGGGTGAGCTGAGAGTGATCTGCCCCTACCTCAACCTCAACTCGGTGATGGGGATAATCAAGACCATGAATCTGCAGATTCTGGAACAGAATTTTGACAATGTATGTACATTCCGTCTTGGCGTCCGTCTCGACAATTTAGAAGAGGCACAAGTCAGGTTGGGAGAACATTCAACGGTAGAAGTTGGCACTGAAGGTTGAAATTTTCAATTTTAGAGGCTGAAATTACCTCTATGTCAAAAAAAATTCCGATATTTGCACCGCCAAAGCAAATGGCACCCAAATGAACAGCGGCAGCGTATTGTCAAATATCCTTTGAACACGCCGGATAAGAGACATATAATGCCACCACAACAAGAAAAGAAGCAAATTACAACTTAAACATGACTAAAGCCGACATAATAAACGAAATCTCAAGGGCCACTGGGATGGAGAAAGCCGCGGTGAGCCTGGTAGTGGAGAAGTTCATGGAAACCATCAAGGATTCCCTGGCTTCCGGAAACAATGTTGCGCTGCGTGGCTTCGGCAGCTTCATTGCCAAAACCCGCAAGGAGAAGATTGCGCGTAACATCAACCGCCAGACTACAGTCATTGTTCCCTCACGTCGTGTGCCTACCTTCAAGGCATCGCGTCTGTTTGTGGAAGAACTCAACTGACTTTAGCAAGAGACCAAACCGCCACTTACCGATAGAGGCAGTCACGGTCGCTGACAGAATTTCAAACGTAAACCAATAAAATAAACAACTATGCCAAGCGGAAAAAAACGTAAAGGCCACAAGATGGCTACGCACAAGCGCAAAAAAAGACTGCGTAAGAACCGTCATAAGAAGAAATAAACCGGCATG
>CAJMDR010000387.1 GCA_905212215.1 uncultured Porphyromonadaceae bacterium | reverse complement strand
CTCATAGTAACCGTATAGACTTGCTGTTACGTTCTTGCTGCGGAAGTCGAACCTGATGTTTTCCCACACTCGGTTAGCGCGGCTGAGGCTCCGTTGCAACGCACTCTCACCGTCGGGAGAGACGAGGGTGGCATAGCGGCGCGGTTCGTACAGGGTCAGGAAATTTATGCTGAACCGCTTGTCGCGAAGCGGCTTTATGGTGAAATAGAGATAGTACTCACCACCTCTGTTACCGTTGATGTTTTCCGGTCTGGTGGTGCGGATGCCGGTATTCCGGTCATAGGAAGTACCATAGACAAGGGCGCGTTGTGTTACATCGTAGTTGGCATAGAGATACCACGAGAGAATGTTCCAGTATGGTTTCTCGTTGTTGAGGGTGAGCATAATCCTATGTTTCATGGCATCCTTGAGGTCCGGATTACCCATGGTGGGATTCAGAGGATCGGAATTGAGGCTGATGTCAAGAAGATCGAACATCTTTGGTGCCTCTGTAGAGTATTGGTAGAGAAACTGCAGATAGCCCCATCCGCTCTTGTTCCATTCAAGCTTGTAGGTAACGGCAGGGAGCCATTTCCCCCGCCGCAGACTCTGATTGTTGAAACCGTGGAAATCCATTGTGCGGTGCAGATAACGCACCTCAGGCTCCACCCAGGTCTGGAATCGGTTGAAGTTGGAGCCATCGTTCTCATGCGATGCGACTTCGTAACACCACATCCAGCTGAACGTCTGCTCTAAGACATGCTGGCCGCAGAAGTAGCTGTTTCCGGGGTCGAGAACAGACTGCATGCGCTCCATACGCTGCCATTGCTGCAACGGGTCGGCAATAGTATTGGCAGTGCTGTCGAGAAAGTCATAATACATGGTGTTGGTGTAGTAATACTTCTTCTCCAGGGAGTACTCGGAACGAGTCCAGAAGTCACCGAAAGACATCCATGGATTGAACCTGATGCCATAGTTATAGCCGTGTGCATTCTGCGGATTGGTACGATACGTCTGATTGGGAGTCTGCCCGGCATACTGGAGCAGATATTGCTGGTCCGCTGAACTCCAGTTGTGCGACAGACCGCCCCACAGAGTAATAAACAGATTGTCGTCGTCGCGGAAACCGATATTCAACCGGTCTTCCAGCTTCCCGGAAAGCTGTTTGCCGTCGTTGTAGAAACTGCTGAGGTATCGGTTCAGTATTCCGAAGGTGTCAGGCATGAGGGTGCCTTGGAGAGCGCTGCGCATGGAGGGCCAGTCACCCGGCAACATGGAGAAGGTGCCTTCGGTGGAGGTTGTGCGGGAGTGTGAAGTACCATAGTCAAACGAACCGGAAGCTTCATGCTTTACCTTTCCGGTCAGGAAGCGGGCTTCATGGTCGGAATGAATCTGCAGGCCGCTGTTCTTGCTGTCGTCCCAGCGACGCGAATAGTTGTCCCCGCCGGGAATATAGTTCTGCGTATTCGTCATGGAATTGGCGAACACGGTATTGTACTGCACAGTAGTGTTACCGTTGAAGCGGCGGTCTTTCTTCGGCTCCACGAAATAGTCGAAACCTCCCCCTCTGGTAATAATCTCGTTGCGCTTATTGTTCTTCTTGCTCCACTCTCCTTCCATATCGGGAGAGCCGGTCTCGTTCAGGTTATTGGCCAAGGCATAGACGGCGAAGCGGCTCTTGGAATTGTAGAGGAGCCCGAAGCCACGCAGACGGAAACGGTCGTGTGTGCCTCCTCCCGCCTCGGCATTGGCCAGCCATCCGGCATTGAACTCCTTCTTCAGGCGGACATTCATCACGTAATCGGGAATCGAGGAACCTTTCCGCGCCAGTTCATCCTTGGAGCGTTCCTCATACACCTGAATATTCTTGACAGTATAGGCCGGAAGATTCTGCAAAAGCACCAATTTATCGTTCTTGAAGAAATCCTTGCCGTCGAGCAACAACTTATCCACGAAGCGGTTGTTGATGTAGATCTGGCCGTTCTCGCGCAGTTCGGCGCCGGGAAGGCGACTTATCAGTGCGCTGAGCATGGAGCCCTCGGCCAGCTCGAAGGCGTCGGCGTTGAACTGTATGGTGTCCCCCTTATGCACGAATTCCACCACCGAGGAGGTCACTACAACCTCGTCGAGCATGGTAGCTTTCTGCTTCTCCCGCTTGGTCAGCCTGCGTATGCGGAGTGGAACCTGTGCATATTTCGCCTTCTCCTTGACGTGTACGGGCTTAATCACCGTCTCGTAGTCAGGATGCGACAGCCGGACAAGAAAGTCACGGCCATAGCCGGTAAAGACAGTAGTATTCTCAATGGCTCCGGTACGACGGTTATTCCAGATCCTTAATTTTTTAGTGTAGATAAGTGTGCTGTCGGGATACATCAGGTCGATGGTGATAGTGTCGGTCACCACAGCATCGGTAATCAAATCGCGTATATCGAACCATAAGATTACCTGCTTCCCTCTTTTTTCCACTTCTTTCTTTTCCGCAAAGAGACTGGCCGTGAAAATGAAGCACAGCAAAAAGGTCAATAAAGAGCCAGAGAAACCTTTGAAGAGATCAAATTTATTCATACGCAGACTCACAATTAGAGATTATATTGAAGTTGTTTCTACTTATTTACGAATTTCAAAAATGATGAAGTTGAGTTAATGAT
>CAJMDR010000386.1 GCA_905212215.1 uncultured Porphyromonadaceae bacterium | reverse complement strand
CCGCCACTTCCGACCCCGGATTGCTTACGGCACGCACAGAAGGTAATATGTTGACGCTGACCGCTATGCCGGGAGCACAGCGCAAGCAGCAGGCCGAGGTGACAGTGAAGGCCGTAAGCAACGGCAAAACGGCCGAGCGCCGCTTCACCGTCACGCTGGAACAGCAACCGGACTCCGTTCCGACACCCATAGTGGACTGCCACGACCGCTTCCCGCAGTCAACGCATGTGAACATGAGCTGTGCAGATAAGTGGGCAGCAATCTACTACACACTTGATGGTTCAGAACCTGACACCACTTCGCTTCGCTACACCGAGCCTTTCCGCATCGACAAGACCCTGACGCTGAAAGTCGCCGCCTTCGATGACGGTGTATGGTCGCCGATAGTTACCCGCAACCTTGTAGTGGATCCTCTCGGTGTGGGTGGGATATTCGTAGACAATGGCCTGCTTTATATTCCTGAAGGAGCCAAAGTCTTCAACGCCGCCGGCATAGAAGTCAAAGCCGGTAAACTGGAGAAAGGAATCTATGTGGTAGTCTACAAAGGCGAGTCTACCAAGATTCTGATTGAATAAATAAAGAGCTGTACACTTTCTTTTCTTTTTTGTCCTGCAGGTTGCGTTTCGGCGCAACCCGCTTTTTCAGACTCCGCCCCTAAGAGGTTGACGGCACTCGTAAGATTTACAAGTCAACCAGTTCAGAAATTATTATTATCTTTGCAGAGTTGACAGAAGGGGCTTAAAAGGATGCCTTTAGCCGCTTGCAAAGATTGAACTGAGAATCGGCTGTGTGTTATCATTCACATAAACCCTGCTACAGGCAGAAAAAGGAATTGTTCCTTACCGAAATTCTTCGGTATGCAGTGTGTTACAATACTGATTGTCAATACTTCATTGTCAGAATTCGGGGGCTTCGAAGAGGAAGCCGAGTGCGACGCCGAAGTTCCATCCTCCTCGGGTGAGGTAATTACCATAAAAAGTGGCAGAGGCAAAAGGCAGATTCACCACCCCGGCAAGTTGCGTCATCAGTCCCCAATGCTTGAACCAGCCATCATAGCAGGCATCCCCCTGAGCATCAGGGCGTATGTCGCGCACATTTGTGAAAGCATATACGTCGCCTCTTATCTGCAGGCGTTCAATAGGATTGAATACCGGAGTGATTCCGGCGGCAATCCAGTTGGTGCCACGGAAATGCCTGTTGAAAAGGCTCGCCATGGTCGGCATAGGCTGGAAGGTACGGCTACGTGCCAAGGTGCCGATATAATTCTCTTTCAACGGCCCGAAAGTAGCAACACCCTCACCTTTCACGCCCAACGTAAAATGTTCCGGCAACTGAAAGAAACGTGAATAGGCGGCATGTAGTTCCACTTGTGTCTGCCAATGCCAGGGTTCCCTGTCGGCTTCCACGGCATGAGGAATGAAACGACCATGATCTTCTATCAACGACAAAGTGGCGAGGAAGCTGGAACCGGAAGTGGGATAGAAAGCATCGTTGAGGGTGGAGCCATCGGTGCCGAGCGTGAGCTTCATTGTCTCATGCCGGCAACGATCGCGTCCCAAGGCCATATACTCCGGCAGTTCGGAACTGTAATAACGGAATGTATTGAGGGCATAACCGGCATTCAGGAAGCCTTTGGCATGCCGCCCCATTGCCCATTCCCATCCCAACTTGATGTAATTCTGGCTACGGCCAACTGTCGAGGCAAGAGGAGCCTCGTCATAGAACATAAAATCCTTGGCATACATCTTCTTGCGACTCATGGCAGCCTGCAAAGTGAATGCCGTGGCAGGATGAGTTGACAGACGGAGGCGGCTGTCGAGGTAAAGAGCGCCATACGACTGCCCTATCCAGCCACCTAACGACAGCCGGAAGAATGTCCTTCCCGGAACTTGCAATCCGGCAGAGAGATACAGCACACTGGATTCCGAAGAAGTCAGCCAGCCGCCTGCCCCGAAACGGTATGGTGCACTCGGAGTCATGCGCATGTCGAGAATCCAGTTCCCGGCGCTGTCGCATCGTGCCTGAGGCATGATGGCTGTTATCTGCGAGCCGCTCAAAGTGGTATAATAACCGGATTCGGCCTCGTCCATGCTCAGTTTCCTTGTAGACGAAGCAGGGAACTGATGCAGCACGAACCTCTCTGCCCGCGGTCCGGCACCGCTCACCACTACGGAATCGAAAGCTATGACGGGAGTGGCGCGGTTCCAGCTGTCGCGACGAGCCTCTACCACACTCCTGTCACGGCGGAGAGGAGTGCGGCGCATTATGCTGTCGACCATAGCTTTGCCTGTGCGATAACCTATGGCATATATGGTGTCGGCCTGCTCAAAATCCAGCACACCGAAGTTAAGCACCGGCACCTGAATCTTAACGCCCTTGTCGGCAGGCAGCGAATAATCGTTATTCTGGATTATCATATCCTCCAGCTGGCTGTACGCATTGCCGGGAATGGGTGGACCGTCGGGTCCCGAGACACTCACTCCCACCATAAACTCAGGATTGAATTCCTCCGTCATCACATCAACCGAAAAGTTGTCGTATATGCCGCCGTCGTAGACCAATACACCGTTCATCTTGATAGGCTCGAACACAAACGGAAAGCTCATGGAAGCTCTGCGCCGCAGCGCGCCC
>CAJMDR010000385.1 GCA_905212215.1 uncultured Porphyromonadaceae bacterium | reverse complement strand
CACATGATGGCCCGTACCATCAAGGATATTTTCTGCCGCTACAAGACCATGCAGGGCTTTTGCGTGCGCAGAAAAGCCGGATGGGACACCCATGGTCTTCCTGTGGAACTCGCCGTGGAGAAATTCTTGGGAATTACCAAGGAAGACATTGGCAAGAAAATCTCGGTAGACGAATATAACGCCGCATGTCGCCGCGAGGTGATGAAGTACACTGCAGAGTGGACCGACCTCACCCACAAGATGGGCTATTGGGTTGACCTTGACAATCCATACATCACCTATGACAACCGTTACATAGAGAGCGTTTGGCATCTGCTCAGCGACCTTTACAAAAAGGGATACCTGTATAAAGGCTATACAATACAGCCCTATTCTCCCGCCGCCGGAACAGGCCTCAGCAGTCATGAACTCAACCAGCCCGGTTGCTATCGCGATGTGAAGGACACCACCGCTACGGCGCTGTTTACTATCCTTGAGCCTAAGGAAGAGATGAAGGGCTGGGGACGTCCTTGCTTCATGGCATGGACCACAACGCCATGGACCCTTCCTTCAAACACCGCGCTCTGTATCGGTCCGAAATATGAATATGTGGCTGTGCGGACTTACAATCCTTATACAGCAGAGAAAATAACCTGTGTCCTCGCCAGGGAACTCGTTAAGGCTTATTTCAAGGCTGATGGCGAGAAAGCCGATCTTGACAATTTCAAGAAAGGTGACAAAATCGTCCCCTGGCGCATAGTTGGCACATGGCCGGGAACTGAGCTTACCGGAATGCGCTATGCTCAGCTCATGCCTTGGGTGAAGCCGTTGTTTAAGCTCGATCCTTCGGCCTCCGCAACCGTCAATGAATGGGGCGAAAAGCACCCTGAGAAATGCTTCATGGTCCGCAACGACAAATTCGTTGAGGCCGAAGACCTTGCTTTCCGCGTAATTGAAGGTGACTATGTGACCATTGACGACGGTACCGGCATTGTACATATCGCGCCTACTTTCGGTGCTGATGACGCAAAGGTGGCAAAAGCCGCCGGAATTCCTTCCCTCTTCATGGTGAACAAGAAAGGGGAGACTCGTCCCATGGTCGATTTCCAGGGCAAATATTACCTGCTAAGTGACTGTGCGGAACCTTTCGTTGAAAAATGCGTCAACGTAGAGTTGTATAGCCGCTATCAGGGCAAGTATGTCAAGAACGCTTACGATCCTCGTTTCAACGAGGGTGGCAAATATGACGCACAGGCAGCGGAGAAGGCCGAAGACCTGAATGTGGAACTCAGCATCGAGCTGAAGCAGAACGGTCAGGCTTTCCGCGTGGAGAAACATGTGCACAACTACCCGCATTGCTGGCGCACAGACAAACCTGTAATCTACTATCCTCTCGACAGCTGGTTCATTCGCGTGACATCAGTCCGTGACCGTCTTATAGAGCTTAACCGGACCATTAAATGGAAACCGGCTTCCACCGGACGCGGACGTTTCGGCAAATGGCTGGAAAATCTTCAGGACTGGAACCTGAGCCGCAGCAGATACTGGGGCACCCCGCTACCTATATGGCGTACTGAAGATGACTTGGGGGAAATCTGCATCGGCAGCTTCGAACAACTCTGCAAGGAAATAGACAAGTCCGTGGAAGCCGGATTCATGAAAGAGAATCCCATTACCGCCAAAGGCTTCGTACCCGGAGTGAACAGTGCCGAGAACTATGCCCTCTTCGATATTCACCGTCCTTACGTGGATGAAATCATACTTGTTTCTCCGAGCGGCAAGCCGATGAAGCGTGAGACGGACCTCATCGACGTTTGGTTCGATTCGGGTGCAATGCCATATGCGCAGATTCACTATCCTTTCGAGAACAAGGAAGCTCTGCAGAACGGCAGCGTATTCCCCGCAGACTTCATAGCAGAAGGTGTGGACCAGACTCGCGGATGGTTCTATACTCTACATGCCATAGCCACAATGGTATCCGACTCGGTATCGTATAAAGCGGTTATCAGCAACGGTCTTGTCCTCGACAAGAACGGAAACAAGATGAGCAAGAAGCTCGGAAACGCCATTGATCCTTTCGGCAATATAGAGAAGTTCGGTTCCGATGCCGTGCGCTGGTACATGATCGAGAACTCCCAGCCCTGGGACAATATCAAATATGACGAGGAAGGCGTGGGCGAAGTAAGCCGCAAACTCTTTGGCACGCTTCACAATACTTATAAGTTCCTGGCGCTCTATGCAAACGTAGACGGATTCGACCCTGAGGCTCCGCAGGTACCTCTGGAAGAACGTCCTGAGATCGACCGCTGGATTCTCTCGCTGCTCAATTCCCTGATAAAGAAAGTGGGTGAGGATCTTGAAGACTACGAGCCTACCAAGGCTGCAAGAGCTATCTCTGCCTTCGTCGGCGACAATCTCAGCAACTGGTATGTGCGTCTGAACCGTAAGCGTTTCTGGACAGGCAAGATGGATCGCGACAAACTTGCGGCATATCAGACTCTCTATACCTGTCTGCGCACCATAGCGTTGCTGATGGCGCCGTTCGCCCCGTTCTATTCCGACCGCCTCTACAATGACCTCTCCTCTCTCGGGAAAGGTTATCAGTCGGTTCATTTAGCACGTTTCCCGGAAGTTGACGAAACAGCCATTGACCCTGTTTTGGAACGTAGAATGGCGTTGGCTCAGATAATTACCAGCAATGTTCTCGCATTGC
>CAJMDR010000384.1 GCA_905212215.1 uncultured Porphyromonadaceae bacterium | reverse complement strand
CGCAATGACCTTGCCGCCCATGTCTACGACATAACCTACAATTCCATTCAACCGGGGAAAGACAACCTTGTAGTGATAGACGACAGCATAGTTCGCGGCACGACGCTTAAACAGTCCATCATACACATCCTCGACCGTCTGGGACCGAAACGTATTGTCATTGTAAGTTCTTCGCCCCAGGTACGCTATCCCGACTGTTACGGCATAGACATGTCGCGTCTCGGTGAGTTCGCCGCCTTCCGCGCAGCCATGCAACTTTTGCACGACAGAGGAATGGAGAACATAGCAGTGGATGTCTACAATAAAATCAAGGAGGCTGAAAAAGCAGGCGCCCTTGATAGCTGCAACTTCGTAAAGGCAATCTACGAGCCTTTCACCATGCAGGAAATAAGCGATAAGATTGCTGAGATGCTGACTCCGGAAGGAACCAAAGCACAGGTCAGGATTGTCTACCAGACAATCGAAAACATGCACCGTGCAATCCCCGATTGTACCGGCGACTGGTATTTCTCAGGCGACTACCCCACTCCCGGCGGCAATAGGATTGTGAACCTGGCATACATAAATTACTACGAAGGCAACACGGCCAGGCGCGTATAAGACATTATTCATGCGAAAGATAGAATTGTTGGCTCCGGCACGGAACGTAGAGACCGGTATTGCCGCCATAAACCATGGTGCGGACGCCGTCTATATCGGTCCCGAGGCTTTCGGAGCACGCCGTGCCGCGGCAAACTCTGTCGACGATATAAAGCGCCTTGCAGATTACGCACATCTCTTCCGCGCCCGTATCTATGCCACGGTAAACACTATCATCTACCCTGACGAACTACGTCAGGCAGAACGTCTTTGCCACGAGCTTTACCGTGCCGGTGTAGACGCCCTGATTGTGCAGGATATGTCGTTGCTGAGGCTTGACATTCCGCCTATAGAGCTTCATGCCAGCACTCAGTGCGACATCCGTACACCACAGAAAGCGCAATTTCTGCAGGAAGTCGGTTTCTCACAACTCGTACTTGCCCGCGAGCTTACTCTGAGACAGATAAAAGAGATTGTAGAGGCTGTAACAGTTCCTGTAGAGACCTTTGTTCATGGCGCCTTATGCGTCAGCTATTCCGGGCGTTGCCATGCTTCGCAGCTCTGTATGGGACGCAGTGCCAACAGAGGGGAATGTGCGCAGATGTGTCGCCTTCCCTACTCATTAACTGATGCCAAAGGGAAAGTAATATATCGCGATAAGCATTTGCTGTCACTACATGACCTCAATCTCAGCGACAGACTCGAAGCTCTGCTTGATGCAGGAGTTTCTTCTCTAAAAATAGAAGGCCGGTTAAAGGATATTGTCTATGTGAAAAACGTAGTGGCGGCTTATCGAAAAAAACTTGACGAAATAATAGCGGCTCATCCTGACAAATATTGCACGAGTTCTTACGGCGAATCAGCTCCGGCGTTCACTCCAAATCTTGAAAAGAGTTTCAATAGAGGCTTCACTCATTATTTCATAGACAACCGTAAACCAGCCGATCTCACCTCGCCTCTCACTCCCAAATCCCTTGGAGAGGCTGTCAGGCCGGAAGATCTTCATTCAGGCGACGGCATCGCTTTCATTGACAGAAAGGGTGAATATACCGGTCTGCGTGTGAATCGTGTGGAAGGCAAAAGAATCTTCACTTTTGGAGGCAGGATTGAGCCGGGAGCGCCTTTGCGACGCACTTTCGACCGCTTGCACAATGAATCCGTGGAGCGCTCCAATCCCAAACGCAAGCTCTCCGTCACAGTAACACTTGAAAACAATAGCGCGACAATACTTGATGAAACAGGAATGAGTGTTTCCCTCCCTCTCCCGCCCCATTCCAACGGAGAGAAGAATACTGCTAAAATCAAGGAAATTTTTGCCAAACTCGGCAATACTACCTATGTATTGAAAGAGCTTCACGACAATCTTCCTGAAGACCATAGTTATGCTCCTTCCGCTTTAACTGCCTTGCGAAGAGAACTCGTCAGTGAACTGGAGAGAGCAAGCAGGACTACATATCCCTATGGTAGAAGAAGACCTGAAAACCGGTCGTTCCCTTACCCTTCCACAAGCCTTGTCTATGCCGACAATGTGGTAAATCCTGTCGCTGCTGAATTTTACCGTTCACACGGAGTCAAGGAGATTGAACCGGCATTGGAAAGTAGTGGAGACAAACGAAAAGGCATTGTCGCCATGACCTGCCGCCACTGCATATTGCGTGAATTAGGAAAATGCCTGAAGACCACATCCGGCAAGGACATCCGTCTGCCACTTACCATTACCTCCGGACCACACCGTTTCAACTTACGTTTCAACTGCAAGGAATGCGAGATGCAACTCCTATATTTACCTGAAAATAAATGATACAGGAAATCACCCTTCGTGTAAGCCCCGCCTTAGCCGCCACCGAAAAGCTGGTACGCAATGCCATAGAGAATGAAATGGGCGTTAAGATTGATGCCTGGCGCATCACAGGCCGAAGCATCGATGCACGTCAGAAAAAGGTAATGGTGAATCTTCGCCTTACCGTGGTAAACAATGGAGATAAGCTGCCAGAGCCATTTATTCCTGTGAAGTTTGAAAAGGTATCGTCTGACGCCCGGCAGGTAATCATAGTAGGAGCCGGTCCAGCCGGGCTTTTCGCCGCACTTAAGGCGTTGCAGAAAGGTCTGAGGCCTGTTGT
>CAJMDR010000383.1 GCA_905212215.1 uncultured Porphyromonadaceae bacterium | reverse complement strand
GTCCTGCCGGTTCTTCGTCAATTTTTATCAGCATAGTATGGAAGGCTGGCTCATGCAGTGTGTTGGCTCTCTCTTCGGCATCGGGTCGCCTTTCGTCTTCCGGAAAAGCGCTGTGGAGAAGATTCTCTACAAATCCATATTGCGGGGATTCGGCGTTTATCTCTTCAAGTGTTGTCATAGTGTTTATACGGTAAGTGCGTTAAGGTCCGGGGCGATGTGCGAGGTATAATCGCTACCGAATTGCTCCGGATATATTATCAACAAATTAAACCGTCGGAAGTATCTGTTGAGGTAAGCCGGCATCTGTTCCACCATAGAACCGAAGGAGATGCTGTGACGACGTGCGAGCATGGCGATGAACAGATCATCGTCGCTGACGCGCGACGAGAGGATTATAAAGTCGTCCCAGGTCTCCATCTCCTGGAACTTGTATTCAAAATCAAGGCGAAGGGTATCTATGACATCCTTTATGTGCGGCTGTGTGGAGGCTGACGCCATTATCTCCAGCGGGGCGCCAAGCTGTGACGTAAGATTGGCGATGAACGATACCCAGGCTCCGAAACCGGTCTCATATTCCGCTTTGGGCGGGACGGCAACAAACAGTTTCTGCAGGGTCACTACCGGCACGAAGCATCGGCAGAAGATTATCATGCGGTTGGTGGTGCGTACAAGTTGTTCCTCCATTGAGCCGAGAAAAGTGTCAAATCCTGTGGCCGGATGATGCAGCCCTAACACAAGCTGGTTGCAGTGCCGCTCTTTCATGGCGTTCACTATTCCTGCTGCCGTGTTCACGTCATAACGCAATACCGTCTCAGCGTTCAGTCCCATCTGTGTGGCGGCCTCATCGGCGCTTTGCAGCGATGCCTCTCCCATAGCGCGGTGCATCGGATCATCGCTGTTGGCCACGAACAGTAATACCGTAGGATGGGTATCGTATACTGAGCTGCCTAAGGCGGTCAGTTTCATCAACCCTTCGGCGGTAGTGGGGTTTGCTACGGCCACCAAAGGTCGTCTTTCGTAGGTGTCGGCTTTCCATTGACGGTCTTTTTCATCTGCCGTAAGACGCATGCGCAGTTTGATGGCGCTGCGTTGCGTAACCATGGATGCCATTATACAGCAGCCTAATATCATTACCACGGCGCCGTTGAGAATCTGTTCGTCAAGGATGCCGTACGAGAATCCTACCATGGTGGTGGCGATGGTGGCCGCAGCTTTGCCGGAGGTGAGGCCAAAAACCAACGAGCCTTCCGTGTTGTCGAGCTTGAGCATCCGGCTCCCTGAGAACGCCGCTATCCATTTGCTCAACAGGGCTCCAACGGTCATCACTGCTGCGGTGAAGGCTACATCCCAGTCTTCAACCAGTTCCGCTATGTTTATCACCATCCCTACTCCTATCAGGAAATAGGGAATGAAGATGGCATTGCCTACGAATTCTATGCGGCGCATCAGCAGCGACCGCACCGGAATGAAACGGTTCAGCAGAAGTCCGGCATAGAACGCGCCGAGAATGGATGCCACGCCGGACAGTTGGGCTGTGAACGACATGACCAGCACCATGGCGAGCACATACACATAGCGCATGACGCCGTCTGAAACCTTGCGCATGAACATGCGCGTCAGCCAGGGAGCTGCATAGCGCCATCCGACCGCATAGATGGTGAGTTTGATGGCAAGGAACAGGCTCATGACGGTACTGAAGGCGCCGTTGACCTTTATCTGCACTATCTCCGCAAGTACTATAAGGGCGAGGAGCACAGCAACTATGGTGCCGCATACCGCTATTACAGCCGCCGAGGAGTTGCTGAGACCGAAACGGGTGACGATAGGGTAGGTGAGAAGTGTGTGGGAGGCGAACATAACGCCAACCAGTCCTGCCGCAAGCCATCCGCAGTCAGGAAGCAGGAAAGTGGTAGCGATGCCGAAGGCCATGGGTATGGCAAAGGTGAGTAGACCGAATTCTATGCCGCGGCGGTAGTTGCGCCGTAGATGATACATGTCTATCTCTACTCCGGCAAGGAACATGAGGTAGAGAATGCCCACTTCTCCGAATATCTTGAAAGAGGCATCGTATTCAAGCACATGGAATCCGTACGGCCCAAGCGTCATGCCAGCGCCGATGAGACCGATGATATACGGTATCTTGAGGCGATTGAACAACAGCGGTACAAGGAGTATGACGCCGAGCACCGTGAGCACTATCGCTATGGGATCCGTAAGCGGGAACATTCGTTATTAGGCTTGAAAACACAATGCACGATTCAACACTAAGGCTGTAGGGCTCTTTGTGAATCGTGCATTGTGTATGTTCAGAATTTAAGTTTCAGTTGATAATTGATTTGGGGAGAGTCTCGCAAGGGGGAACGGTGATGTTACAGGTTCGGGTCCGGATACATCTCGTTCCACCAGCGCGGGTCATCTTTCAGCCAGCG
Source organism: uncultured Porphyromonadaceae bacterium (assembly GCA_905212215.1). Taxonomy (GTDB): domain Bacteria; phylum Bacteroidota; class Bacteroidia; order Bacteroidales; family Muribaculaceae; genus Lepagella. The sequence goes on along the minus strand of CAJMDR010000383.1, from coordinate 275 downwards.
GGCGAACCATGCCATTACTGTACGGTGCCATAGCAACCGTTTCTCGTAGGTGAACGAGCCGGAGGTATGGTCGCCGCCGTCAACGCTGATGAATTCTACCTGACGGCCAAGGATACTCAGGGCGTTGAAGAGCTGAATACTCTCTCCGATAGGCACATTGGTGTCGGCGGTACCGTGCATAAGGAGCAGCGGGGTATGAATCTTGTCGGCGTTGAAGAGCGAGCCTTGTTTTGTGAAGAGCTCCGGGTCGGTCCAGGGGTACGACTCGGCGGCGG
>CAJMDR010000382.1 GCA_905212215.1 uncultured Porphyromonadaceae bacterium | reverse complement strand
GCAAGGCAATGAGTCCTACCGATGCCAGGATGGCCTTCGAGCGCCATGCCACCAGCAAGATACGCCAGGCCTCCGACCTTTTCTCGCTCCACACCATGGGGTTCCGTGGCGAAGCATTGCCAAGTATCTGCGCCATATCGCAGGTAGAGCTTAAGTCCGCCATCCCCGGCGAACCTACCGGCACTAAGCTTCTCATTGACGGTTCGGAAGTAATCAGCCAGGAGCCTTGCGTATGCCCGGCAGGAACCACCATCATGGTCAAGAACATATTTTATAATGTCCCGGCCCGAAGACGGTTCATGAAGAGCGACAATGTGGAGATGAGCAACATCATACGCGAGTTCGAACGGCTCGCCTTGGTGAACCACAACATACGCTTTACTCTCGACACTGGTACAAGACGCCGCGACCTCAGGGCCGCAAACTTCAAACAACGTATCACCGACCTGTGGAAAGGGTCTCTGACTCCCGACCTGCTTCCGGTAGAAGTAGATACAGACATAGTGCGCATCAGCGGCTTCATAGGGCGTCCCGAAAACGCCCGGCGCCGCAACGCTCTGCAGTTTCTCATCGCCAACGGCCGATGCATGCAGCATCCTTATTTCAAACGGGGAATAATGAGTTGCTACGAAAGGCTCTCGGCAGGCACTTTTCCCTGCTATTTCCTGCGTTTCGATGTCAATCCGGCTGACATAGATGTCAACATTCATCCTACTAAGAGTGAGATAAAGTTCGAGCATGAACAGGACATACATCATCTGCTGACATCAGCTATCCAGGCTACCTTGGGCAAGTATCAGGTAGTGCCTTCAATCGACTTCAGCAGTGATGCCCTGGAAGTACAGCCCATAGCCAAGGGTCACATACCCGACAAACCGGCCTCCGGTACTGATCCCGACTATAACCCCTTCAAACAGGGAGGGAACAGTTCATGGCGACCCTCAACTGTACGGCGCGACTGGAATGAGCTGTATGCCTCATTTTCAGCCGGCACCGATGGCAGCACAGCCAACAAGAACAAGACTGCGTCATTGCCTCTGGAACTGCCTCCGTCGGTGCTTCCTGAAGCACCCCGCATGTGTCATGACTCTTTTGACGCCCCCGACAGTAATGCGGACAACAATCACTCTCCTCAGCAGGCACATGCCTCTTTAGCACCCTTATGCCTGCAACTTGACAACAGTTATATCGTGGCTCCGAGTCGCGAAGGTCTGATGTTTATAGACCAGCACCGCGCCTCGCTTTCAATCCTATACGCACAATTCATGCGCCGTTCGGAATCTTCCGACACGCTGCCGTTGCAGAGCGTACTCTTTGGCGAAGAGCTAACCCTAAGCCCACGCCAGAGCGCTGTGCTTGAAGAAGCGCTGCCACATCTCAAACGCCTCGGCATCTCGCTGCGGCGCCAGGGCGAGGCCTGGGTCATAGCCTCGCTGCCACCAACCCTGACGGATCATGAGGGCAGGGATGTTATCTTACAGACACTCGACAGCTTGCAGACCGAAAGCGACGAATACGGCCATCTTGTCATGCAGCCGGAAGAACTGCGTCACCGCGTAGCCCTTTCGCTGGCCCGTAGCAGCGCCGTAAAGCGCGGACAAACTCTGTCGGGTGCCGAAATGGAACGTTTGCTGAGCGACCTTCTGAGGCTCCCCAATCCAGCCACAGGGCCCGACGGCAACCGTGTGATACATCTGCTGGAACTCAACAAAATCCTTTCATTCTTTTAAATAATATCAATCCAACCAAAAGTTCAATCTGTTTTGCGATGAATCATCCGACATTAACCTACAGTATCGAGCTGCCCAGCAAGGTGGAGCAGATTCTCGAAGTGGAATGGTGGGTTTATTCCCATCTTACAGCCACACAACTGCGACCTGTGAAAGAGGCGATAAAATTCACATCGTCGGTTTCTGTCTTTGTTTCTAAAGGGTCAGCCGAAGTAGAGGTCAATCTGCTTCGAGTAAAAGTCAACGCACCCTGTGTGGTGCTTATCAAACCCGGTGAGGTAGTACAGCTGAAGATGGTCACCGATGACTTCGATGCGTCGTTCATCGTGATGAACAACAAGGTGCGCGACGCCCTTCTGCTGGCACTCCACGACGCGGGATGTTCCCCGGCGACACGGCTTGATCCCGTTGCTCCGGTGGCGCCTTCCGACGTCAATGCCTTCAACCAGTTCTATACTGACCTGGTGGCTCTCAATAACGAAGAGCAGAATCCACATCGACTGCAGGCACTGCACCATGCCGTGCTCGCATTCTATTTCCACGTCGCATACCGGTGCTATGAGTTGCGCAACCATATCCTGCCCCCTCAGGCACATTTCCGCCGCAATCCTTTGGTGGACCGCTTCCTGATGCTCGTACAGCAGAGCTTCAAGGAGGAACGCCAGATAGACTTCTACGCCACGCGGTTAGGAGTAACGCCAAAGCATCTGTCAAGGATGCTGAAACAGTCGACAGGCTTCACCGCCGCCGAATGGATAAAGAACTATATCCTGCTGGAAGCGAAAGTGATGCTCAAATCGTCGACACTGACGATGGGACAGATTTCCAAACAACTCAACTTCCCGTCACAGTCATTCTTCGCCAAGTTCTTCAAGAAAGCGACAGGAATGACACCAAAGCAATTCCGAAATTCACCGGAATAAACGATTAACAAAGAAGAGGGTGTGTCATAAAGGCGCATCTGCGGCACCGCGGGAACCTCTCGG
>CAJMDR010000381.1 GCA_905212215.1 uncultured Porphyromonadaceae bacterium | reverse complement strand
AACCCTCCGGGTTGTAAGGACACAACTTCACGCTGATTATCTGCAATCCGGTATACACAATTGTCGTAATTACCGTCTACTTTCGATATACACGTTTGCCGCAATTACAATCTGTCTTCTGGAATACGCTATTTGCCGTAATTACTGTCTGAGAACCCGAAGGGTTCCTTTCCGTTTAGCCGGGGGTTGAACGAGCGTAGCGAGTGAAACCTCCGGTAAATGCGTACATCCTAAATCCACAGCGAACCCCTTGTGGGTTCCTTTATGGAAATGACCTTCTCCGGGATTGGAACGAGGCATCGTTATCGCTACTCCTTTTAAGGAACGGGGCTAAGGAAAAAACGGGCTGTTGCGTGTTGTATATGTAGCATGCAACAGAATTCGGAAACAGACGGTCTCCCTGCCTCGCAGAATAAAAAGCGACATGGAAGAATCCTGCGGAGGTTGCTCAAGACCCTGGCATGGGTGGTGGGCGGCGTGGTGGTGCTCTGTATTCTCTGCTGCGTTGCCCTGAACCTGTACCTTACTCCGAAACGGCTCGCCGACATCGCTGCCGACTATGCCGGCAAATACCTCGACGCCGACATAAAGGTAGGTAAGGTCTCCTTCACCATGTGGAGTACCTTCCCACATTTCGAACTGAAGGTGGACAGTGCGATGGTAATCAGCCGACGCCTTTCCAAGCTACCGACTGCCAAACGCGACCTCTTGCCAGAAGACTGCGATACACTCGCATCCTTCATTTCGCTGAGCGGCAGCATTGAGCCGTTGAAACTCATCCACAACCGTATCGCCTTGCGTCACCTCAACATAAAAGGACTGAGGCTGAACCTTGTCGCGCTCAACGACTCGGTGAACAACTTCGACATCCTTCCCTCGAAGGTGAAAGACAAGCCTTTTGTAATGCCTCGTTTTGAGGCAGGACATATTTCCTTCACCGACCTGCGCCCTGTTACCTATTACAGTGCCGCCACACAGGCCTCCGCGCTGATAGACCTCTCTCATGCCTCCATGACAGAGCGCCGCAAGGACTCTTATTCCCTACGTCTGCAGGGAAAGTTCAACCTCGCCGTGCAGAAGCTGCATCTGCTGCGGGGCTTCCCTTTCGCGTTCTCGGGGAAGATGGATGTCAAGTTCCGCCCCTTCCGACTCATCTTCGACCGCTACAACATAGCCCTTGGCAACGTCCGTTCGCAAGTAGACCTGAGCCTTCAGCTCGGCGACAACAACTCCCAGCTCACCGCCATGCGTTATTCCATAAGCGCCTTCAACCTGATGCGTCTCTTCGAATATCTTCCGGCGGAGAAACTACCACACCTTAAAGCCATTACAAGCAATGCCACCCTCGAGGCCACAGCACGCCTCACCGCTCCCTATAAGTTCTCGTCGGAAGCGCTTCCCAGCTTCAAAATAGATTTCCGCATTCCCGAAGCATGGCTGAAATATTCACTGTCCACCGGCGACATAACGGTCCACAATATCGGTCTGGCGGCATCGCTTGACTTCGACGGCAAAGACATAAACTCCTCCCGGTTCAGTTTGCAACGGCTGTCGCTGGAGGCGCCGGGGGTTAAGGCGGCGTTGCGCGGCAACGTACGCTATCTGTTCACCAATCCCACTGTTGAAGCCGACCTTACGGCCTCGGCGGACTTAGGCAGGCTTATGGCTCTGATTCCCGGTGGATCGTGGATAAACCTGAAAGGAAATCTTTCATCGCATGTCACCACTGCCTTCCCTATCTCGCTTGTGAGTCAGGATAAGTTAGGCGACATACCAATCCGCGGAAACGTCTCTTTGCATGACATAGCATATAAATCTCCGGAGATGAGCCTTACCGGCAGTGGAGCCGACATCACCTTCGGGCAGCTGCGCCACCGCATTACGATACATGCCGTGGTACCCGACGCCCGCTTCTCCTCCGACGGTGGCTGCGACATAGCCGCAAAAAAGCTGAAACTCGCCCTATCCACGCCAGGCATAAACCGCAAGGCTCCTGTGTCGCTCAAAGGCTCTATCGGAGCTCTTGAGGTGGCAGGAGCCGGCTACGACCTTCAGGCAAAGGGCGAATGGACGTGGGAAGCCTTTGAAGCGCTCTGCGAAAAGCTGACCCGCGACACCGACAACGACGGCGTGATTGACCGTTATGCCATGATGTCCTTCTCCTCTCACCTGCTTCCCGCCGCCCTCGTTTCCAACGGCGCTGGCTTCGTTCAGGTGGACGAGAACGGCAAGTACTACAACGCGGCGGAAACCGACGCTTTCCTCGAAGCCATGAACTGGGTCATGGACATGGTGTCCAAGTACGAAATGAAGGCGCCCGAAGGTGCGGAATGGAACTACTTCGAGAGTGCGTTCATCAACGGCGAAGTCGCCCTGGAGGTGCATGAAGACTACTTCGCTGGCTCTCTGGCAAACATGGAAGACGACTATGGCTTCGTGTTCTTCCCCAAGGGCCCGCGCGCCGAGACCTACCTCTACGCGCCCTCTGACAACATCATGGTCATCCCGGCTTGCTACGACGCGGATCGCGCGTGGAAGATTGCCTTCGCTTACAACCTCTTCACCAACCCCACCCCCGGCTACACCGACAGCGACGACTGGAAGAACGGCTACTATCAGAAGTACCGCGACGAGCGCGCCGTGGACGAGACCATCACCATGATGCGTGAGCCGGAGCATCAGTTCGTCTGGTATTCCGACATGGTGACCGGCTACGACCTC
>CAJMDR010000380.1 GCA_905212215.1 uncultured Porphyromonadaceae bacterium | reverse complement strand
GTCGCGGCTGTCGCGGAGTTTTGCGAGGAATCCCTCGCCGTAGTCGAGCCACTGCGTCTCGTAGATCGGCACGGGATTGCCCTGATAACCCTTGGCCACGTAGGCTTCGGGAAAGGCGAAATACCAGCTGTAACCGCCCGTCTTGGATTCGGTCTGGTCGTTGTAGAGGGCGAAGACCACCTCCTTGCTGTTCTTCGAAGGCTTCGCGTTGTCGGCCATGCGGTCGAAAATCTGGCCGTAGTCGTCGCACAGCAGCGACGGGGAGATGCCGATCGCTTCGAGCGCATCCTCGGCGCAAAATCCGACGTATAAACCTTAGGCAGCACCGCACAATCAGAGCATGTTCAATTATGCGGTATTGCTTAATCTGCACCACCAAATTTCCCAAGAAGGCAAGGCGAAACACATGGAAAAGAAACCTTTTTTGACACTCAAGCAGGCGCAGGAGATCAGCAAGACCTATCCGACCCCGTTTCATATCTATGATGAAAAGGCGATCCGTGAGAACGCGCGCAAGGTAAAGGCCGCGTTTGCATGGAACCCGGGCTATAAGGAATATTTCGCGGTCAAGGCGACCCCCAATCCGCGTCTCGTTCAGATCCTGCACGAGGAGGGCTTCGGCTGCGACTGCTCGAGCTATACCGAGCTTCAGCTCAGCCGCGCCTGCGGCATTACCGGCCACGACATCATGTTCTCCTCGAATGTCACGCCGAACGAGGACTTCAAGCTCGCAAGCGACCTCGATGCGATCGTGAATTTCGACGACATCACCCACCTCGACTACTACGACAAGGTAGGCGAGTGGAAGGAGACCATGTCCTGCCGCTTCAATCCGGGCGGCGACTTCGTTCTCGAAAACGAGATCATGGACACGCCGCAGGAAGCCAAGTACGGCATGACCCTGTCTGCCATCTATACGCTCGTGTCGAAAGAAGGGATCCCGAAGAAAAAACAGGGAAATTATGTGATGTACTCCAAATATCATTTCGATTTGGCGAAAGGTCAGGTGGCACCAAAGGAGCCAGAGTATTACACCTATCCCGAAGCGATGGCAAAATATAACCTAACCCGCGACCAGCTTCACCACTACCTGAAATACCACAACATCACTCGTGTGAAAAAAGGCAAATACACTCTGATTCTCCGCTCAGAGCTTGATTCTCTGCTTGGTTCTCCGGAGATTTAACCTGTGGATACAGTTTGGAGAAACATTGGAACCGCCGGAGACTGCATTGTTCCCCTTTGTTTCTCCCGCTACTTTTGTAACTGATTTTCAACCATCAAACCCATAAATGCAATGACAAACACCTGCACGAAAGTGTTCCTCCGTCGTCGTCCGTATGTCGGAGGAAAAGTATCGCTCTACCTCGATTATTATCCGGCGATACGCAATCCTCACACCAACAAGATGACGCGCCGCGAGACCCTCGGCATAGTCATCTATGCTGAACCTGCCAACGAGATGCAACGCCGTTTCAATCAGGAAATGGAAGAGAAAGCCGAGGCTATACGCTGCATCCGTTACCAGAGCCTTATCAACGAACAGTTCGGATTCCTTGACAAGGCAAAACAGAAGATGGACTTCCTCGCCTACTTCGAGAAGAAGGCGAAGAGCAAGTATGACAAATGGATGTGCGTCTATCTCCATTTCAAGAAGTTCTGCGGTGGCAGCTGCACATTCGGCGATGTTACCGCCAGCTTGTGCGAGGACTCCCGGGAGTATCTGCTCTATGCCCACAACCTGCGTCACCCGGATAAGAAGATACCTCTCTCCAACAACTCGGCAGCCGGCTACTGGTCAACATTCCGTTGCCTGCTGAAAATGGCATACAAGGAGAAATATATCACCGAGAACGTCAATGACTTCCTTGAAGGCATCAAGTGGCAGGAAGTTAAGAAGGAATATCTGACGCTCGACGAGATGAAGATTCTTGACGCAACCGAATGTGAGGTGCCTATTCTCAAACGAGCATCAATGTTCGGGCTGTTTACCGGGCTTCGTCTCAGCGACCTGTTGCAACTGCGCTGGGAAAACATCGAGCGTAGCCCTGACGGCGGCTATTGCATCCGACTCTGCACAGAGAAAACCGATACGGAAGCCTCACTCCCCGTCAGCGACGAAGCACTCAAATACTGCGGCGAGCGAGGCGAAGGACTAATCTTCAAAGGTTTTCGACGTTCAATGGCTCAACAACCATTCAAGAAATGGGTCAAAGCAGCCGGAATCGAGAAGAAACTTTCGTTTCACTGTCTCCGCCACTCTTTCGCCACCATTCTTATCTCACTGGGCATCGACGTATATGTTGTTTCAAAGATGCTTACGCACCGAAGCGTCAGAACCACACAAATTTATGCCGATGTGGTCAGCGAGAAGAAGCGCGAGGCATCCAATGCCATCACCCTGAAATAAATATAGACCGAGAAGATTGTCTTATCAACGTCCTCTCGGTCTATTATTCTCTATCGTTTAGCTCCTTTGCCAAATAATTCTGAATGAGAGCCTAATCGTACTAAATCAATATCATTCGTAGTCTGGTCTATCCATATAAGCAGGAAATCTCCCTGAATATGGCATTCCATGCAACCCGCGTAATCACTTGTCAGCATATGCGGTTTGTAGATCGGTGGAATAGGCAATTCATTTTCCAGCAATCGTAATACCTCAAGTAATGCCTCAGCTTTCTTGGGGTTATTTAGAATCCTCTTTAAGTCCTTTTTGTATT
>CAJMDR010000379.1 GCA_905212215.1 uncultured Porphyromonadaceae bacterium | reverse complement strand
CATCAAGGGGCAGGCCCAGATAGTCTATAGCCGCCGTCTTATAAGAGGGAGTAACCACTGGATAGTGTCACGTTTCCTGATTGGTGCAGAACACGCCTATGGCAATTCAAAGCAAGTACCATACATAGAACAGTTCTACATAGGCGGTGCGAACTCCATTCGAGCCTTTACGGTGCGCAGCCTTGGTCCGGGTTCATACCGGGCGCCTAAGAAACAGACTAACGGCTATTTCGACCAGACAGGTACCTTCAAGCTTGAAATGAACGTGGAATACCGTTTCCCGCTTTTCGGCGCCTTGAACGGAGCTGTATTCCTTGACGCAGGTAATGTATGGCTGTTGCGGCACGATGACCTCCGACCCGGAGGCACTCTGACCTCGAAGCGTTTCCTGCGCGACCTGGCGTTAGGCACCGGAGTGGGTTTGCGCTATGACATAGGCATGATGGTGATACGCGGTGATTTAGGCTATGGCCTCCATGCCCCTTACAACGATTATCCGCATCATTATTTCAACATAGCCTTCAAGAAGGCGTTCGCCTTCCATCTGGCCATAGGTTATCCGTTCTGATGGGAAAGCTGAAGCCGTTCAGCCGCCGCGAAAGGGCGGGAATAGTAACCATGCTCTGTATTTCGGTGCTGGTGCTTGCCCTGGGCTTTTTCGGTACATACAGTTGCGGCGAAGAGAAAACGGATGTGAAGCCTCTGTATCAGGAAATAGTGGAAGAGGGACGCCGCGAGGTGAAGGCTGATACCGTGGCCGGAAGACACCACCGCAATAAGCATAAGGATAAGAAGAAAAGTAGCCGGAAGTCTGAAAAGAAGACTAAATCCGGCAGCAGGAAGCAGAAACAGAAAAAGCAGAAACCTGCACGGCAGCAGCGTCCGGTACGTAATCCGCTGGAACCTGTACCCGGTTCACAACTTTGATGCGCAAAAAAGCGTTTTAGCAGTAGGGCGGATGCCCGGAATTTTGTAATTTTGCAGTCTTGAATATCCGGGACTGCCTGATATTCAGAAATTCCACGACTACGATAAAAACACACAGGTAAAAAAGACAAGAACATGAGTCATAAAGCACTTTTGATTATCCTTGACGGATATGGCATCGGTGACCACAAGAAGGATGATGTCATATTCAATACTCCTACACCTTACATGGACTATCTCCGCACCAACTATCCTAATTCGCAACTTCAGGCCAGCGGCGAGGACGTGGGTCTTCCGGCAGGGCAGATGGGAAACTCGGAGGTGGGTCACCTCAATATCGGTGCCGGAAGAGTGGTGTATCAGGATCTGGTGAAGATCAACCATGCCATTGCCGACGGCTCCATCATGCAGATGAAGGAAATCAAGAATTGCTACGAATATGCAGCCAAAGGTCATGCCCTGCACCTCATGGGCCTCGTCAGCACAGGTGGGGTACACTCTTCGCTGAATCATCTTTTCGCTCTTATTGACATTGCGAAGAAGTATAATGTGGAGAAAGTGTATGTGCATTGCTTCCTTGATGGCAGGGATACCGACCCCGAGGCCGGAGCCGGATTCGTGCAGCAGGTAATGAACCATTGCGACGCTTCCACAGGAAAGGTGGCAAGCGTCATCGGCCGTTATTACGCCATGGACCGCGACCGCAACTGGGACAGGATTCAGAAGGCTTATGACATGCTGGTGAAAGGCGAGGGTGAGAAGACCGATAACTTCCCCGAGGCTATACGTCAGCATTACGCAAAAGGCATTACCGATGAGTTCATGCTTCCATTGGTGGACTCGAAAGATGCAGGGTGTATAGGTGAGGGCGATGCTGTGATTTTCTTCAACTACCGCAACGACCGTGCCAAAGAAATCACCACTGTACTCACTCAGCATGAGCAGAGTGGCATGAAGCCGATAAAGGACTTGCAATATTACTGCATGACACCTTACGACGACACTTTCCATGGTGTGCATATCCTTTTCGACAAGAAAGATGTTACTGACACGCTTGCCGAGTATCTGAGCAAATTGGGCAAGAAACAGCTTCACATTGCCGAGACTGAGAAGTATGCCCATGTCACATTCTTCTTCAACGGAGGCCGCGAGGAGCCGTTCCCCGGTGAAGACCGCATCTTGGTGCCTTCTCCCAAGGTTCCTACATACGACCTCAAGCCTGAGATGAGCGCACCGGAAGTCACCGACAAGCTTGTCGCAGCCATCGACACAGAGAAATACGACTTCATCGTGGTGAACTTCGCAAACGGCGATATGGTGGGTCATACAGGCGTTTACAAGGCCATACAGAAGGCTGTGGAGGTATTGGATACCTGTGTGTCGAAAGTAGTCGAGGCGGCCAAAAAACATGGTTATACGACCATTATAATCGCTGACCACGGAAATGCCGACCATGCTCTCAACAAAGACGGCACGCCGAACACCGCTCATTCACTCAACCCTGTGCCGTTCATTTTCGTCAGCGATAAGCCGGGAGTGAAGGTTGAGAACGGTAGATTGGCGGATGTGGCTCCTTCAATACTGAAGGCGATGGATCTGCCGCAGCCGAAAGAGATGACAGGTCATGCTCTGGAACAGTTCTAAAAAATAAAATATGAGGCTGCGGAATGTCGTGCAAAGGCTTCCGCAGCTTTTTATAATGAAAGTTACTCATACGGCGGAGTCGGCGCATCTGAAAGAACCCGATGACAGACGGTTGCGCAAATGGATAGGCAACGGGCTGAGATACATTATCCCG
>CAJMDR010000378.1 GCA_905212215.1 uncultured Porphyromonadaceae bacterium | reverse complement strand
AGCAAGGAACTGGTTACCGGCGCCGCATATATGAAAGAAGGCGACACCGTGGAAGTTGTTTCGGATGCCTCCACCGACACCGTGCTGTATGCAGAAATGCCTATCAAGACCACTCTCAAGATCACATACACCGAGCCGGGAGTGAAGGGCGACACCGCTACCAACACCCTCAAGCCCGCTACCGTGGAGACCGGCGCCACCGTGCGTGTACCCCTCTTCGTGAACACCGATGAATACATCGAGGTAGACACCCGCGACGGTTCTTATATCGGCCGCGTAAAAGCATAATACAGACTATGGAGAAAGGCCTGTTCTCGATTATAGTGCCGGTATATAACCGTCCCGACGAGGTGGCGGAACTGCTCGACAGCCTGAAAGACCAGACGGACAAGGGCTTCGAGATTATTCTGGTGGAAGATGGATCCACCGTTCCGTGCCGCGAACAGGCCGACAAGGCCGCTCCTTTCATGCGGCTGCAATATCACAGCCGCCCCAACGAAGGGCGAAGCCCGGCAAGAAACTATGGCATCAGCAGAGCCAACGGAGACTTCCTTGTCTTCGTTGACTCTGACTGTATTCTGCCACCGGATTACGTCGCCAACCTGCGCAAAGAACTGAAGGAGCATCCGGCAGACTGCTTCGGTGGCCCGGACGATGCCCATGCCTCCTTCTCCGACCTGCAGAAAGCCATCAACTTCTCTATGACCGCTTTCCTAACTACTGGCGGAATACGCGGAGGAAAGGTACAGATGGAGAAATTCGTGCCCCGTACTTTCAACATGGGCTTCTCACGTGAAGTAGCCGACAAGGTAGGCGGCTTCCGCGAAATGTTCAGCGAAGACATCGACATGAGCACCCGCATCCGCAACGCAGGCTACTCCATTCTGCTCTACCGCCCGGTGAAGGTGTTCCACAAACGCCGTGTGAGCATGCGCAAATTCTGGCGTCAGGTACATGTGTTCGGCATGAGCCGTATCACCCTCCAGCTGCTCTATCCAGGCTCCATGAAGATAGTGCATACGCTGCCAGCACTGTTCGTGATATGCGCCGTGGCAATCTTGCTTGCCGCCATTTTCAACCCATGGTTTCTACTGCTCCCCGCCATCTATATCCTCGCCCTTTTCATCGGCGCCTGGATAAAGATGCGGCGTATAAAATTAGCAACCATGGCGATTGCCACCAGCATGGTACAATTATTAGGCTACGGCACAGGATTCCTGCGGGCATACGTGTGGAAGATACTTCTCCGCCATGGCCGCGACGAGCAACAGGAAGTAGAGATGCGCCGGGGCAAATAACACAACTCTTCCACTCATCTTCTCCTCCACCCATCCTCTCAACAACTCAATCCCATTTTTCCGCCTCCTGACTCATGATAATAGACCGCAGAAAAGAGCACGACAACATTGCCGGAGAGTCCGAGAACGAAATTACTCATGCCGATTCCTTAGCAAAGAACATAAAGTCCATGAACAGGGAGCTGCGACCACGCGAGAAAGCCCTCGCCAACGGCTGTGGAGTCCTCACCTTGCCTGAACTGTGGGCCCTGATCTTAGGCAGCGGCACAAAAGGAATAAACGTGATTGACATGTGTACCGAACTGATGAGCCGCAACGACTTCAACCTCACCATCCTCGCCAGAAGATCGTTGAAACAGATTTCGGCTATCAAAGGACTCGGTCCGAACAAAGCCTTGCAAATAATGGCGACCCTGGAGCTGGCACGGCGCTATCAACAGCAGAAGTTACCAGAACATCCCGCCATCGCCACATCGAAGGACGCATATTTGCTTATGCGGCCGGAGATAGCTCATTTAGGGCATGAAGAGATGTGGATACTGATGCTTAACCGCGCCAACAAAGTCACAAAACTCTATCAAGTCTCGCGTGGAAGCACCACCGGCACCGTATTCGACCTCAAAGCCATACTCAAGGAAGCATTGCTGGAACTGGCTGAAGGCATTATCATGGTCCATAACCATCCTTCGGGTCAATGCCGCCCGTCAGCACAGGATGACTCCATCACCATACAGTGCCGCGAAGGATGCCGCGCCATTGGCATAAGACTTCTGGACCATATCATTGTCACCCCCGAAGACTACTATTCCTACAGCGACAAAGGCAGACTTTGATAATTCTGACGAATCGGACCTATCGGACTTATCGAACAAATCAGTTTTGTCTGACTCGTTTGGCTTGTCTGACCTTTCCGAACCGTCTGACTTGTCAGACATACCCGAACTATCTGCGGATACAAAAAAATTGATTGTCTCCCTCTATTGATAATCAGCGCATTGCAAATTTACTGTGTTGTGGGTCTATGCTAATTTCAGTGCAAAGATACACATTTTCAGACAATTAAAAAACAGACTGCATGTAAATTGTCATCTCAAAATATAATACTGGTAGCGGATTAACATTCGTAGGAAAATAAAGGTAATCATCCTTTGGAATCCTTATGAATGTAATTTTTTAGATTTTTAAATTTATCAATCATGGGATAATCCGGGCTGTGAAGTTCGGATTATTCGCTTTTTTATTGACCTTCCGAAACCTTACTGAAAGCCTTATATATGTAATAATGAATCAAATAACACATATATAATCAATCGAAGAACAAATGAATAAAATTTTTAAAGCCATCGCTATTGTTGGCAATGTATCCGAGGTTATCATAGCCTCCGCAATGGTAGCTGACCTTATCAGCAAATTCCGTGGCAGCCGTAAA
>CAJMDR010000377.1 GCA_905212215.1 uncultured Porphyromonadaceae bacterium | reverse complement strand
ACCTGGCCATATCTGCCGGTCGCCTATGACATGTGCTGCCCAGTGGAAGCAGACCAGAACATCAGGGTTTATGTAAACGACCGCTTCGAGGCTGTCTGCCCTGAGTGTAAGAGCCATTATACCCTTCTTTCCGGCGGAGGCCCTCTCTCAGGACCCGCGGTCGGGCTGCGTTACGGTCTGGAACCGTATAAATGTGTCGGTTCGCCGATGACAGGATTCATAATAACACGTAGATAACCCGCCATGCTCGCGCTTTTGCTCACATTCCTCAGGGGGCTCGCCATAGGGGTGATGATTTCCGCTCCGATGGGTCCGGTAGGGATTCTCTGCATTCAGCGCACCCTCAACAAAGGACGGCTCACAGGTCTTTATACCGGCATAGGAGCCGCCGCCTCAGACTTGTTCTATTGCCTGCTGACCGGCTTTGGGCTGTCTTTCATAGAGGAATTCTTAGAGCGCAACCAGAACGTCATTCAGCTCATCGGCAGTATTGTGCTGATAGCATTCAGCATCTATCTTTGGCGCAAGAATCCTGCTAAAGAACTTAAACGCCCCGACATTCAGGAGAAAGGATCACCGAAGAAAGACATCCTCGGCGGCTTCCTGTTCACTGTTTCCAATCCCCTCATTCTGTTTCTAATAATCGGTTTATTCGCCCGCTTCAACTTTCTTGGACCGGAGATGAAATTCTACCATTACATCATCGGCTATCTCGCCATCATCGCCGGAGCATTGGGATGGTGGTGGCTTGTGACTTTCTTCGTCAATAAAGTGCGTTCCCACTTCAACGTACGCAGCATGTGGCTGGTGAACCGCATCATAGCGGGAGTGATACTCTGCTTTGCCGTAGTCGGTATCGTCACCTCACTCCACGCCTGGCTATAAATGTTCGGTATTCCGTACGATTTACCGAACATTTCCATCTAAATAAGTAGACGCTGAAAAAGCAATAAAAGACTAACCAAACACCGAGAATAAGATGTTCCAACAAGAAAGCATTATGGCCTCCTGGGGGTCAATGTTCAATATTTCTTCCGGCAGAATCATTATAGACGAGCAGACCTTCTCGCTTGTTCCCAACGCCGCGCTCACCGCCATGGCAATGAATCTTGGTACCAAAGCATACTCAACACAGACCTTCCCCATAGACGCCATAATCGGCTACAAGCAAATATTTATGGCATGGATGGCGATACTGCTCAACGACGGCACCAAAGTAAAAGTCTCCATCGGTACCAAAAAGAAGAAACAACAGCTCATCTCCGCTCTCGAAGCACGCCGAAACGCCATATTCGCTTCCCGAGGCCAGTATGCGCCTCCACTCATCTCTGTAATATGAGGTTGCCAGACGTATGTGAGGTCTATTTCCCTGCCTTCTTGTGACTATGTAGGAAAAATATTCGCTCTACGTGTAATGTCCGATGTGTTGCATCCGTCATAGATACATGACCTAATACTCGCATACGATGAGGACAATACTTTTCACACTATCCTTCGGGCTGCTTTCACTTGGCAGTGCGCTTGCCGTACCTCAATTCAAGGAATTGAACAACAGACACGGCAAAACAACTATCAAAATTGAGATTCCAGCTTCTGACCGTGATGCAACCAACGGACTGTCGGTCGATAACGTGAAACTCTATAATAACGGCGAAACGCTTACGGCAAAGAAAGTGGATGCGATTTGGGGAGACAATTCCACTATCATCCTGGAATTTAAGAAACTCACCACCTTCGAAGACTGCACCCTATCCTTTACTCTAAACGGCAAACCCCTCAGCATGAATCTCCAAAGTTACATGATCAACAGATAACAAGTTTCCCGTCTGATCTCCTTAGCAATATCCCCTTCATCATTGGAAATTTTCTCATTGAAGTTGTTTGACTTATTACTTTGTTAAGATTCAGTCAGATATTCGAGGGAATTTTCATACGCGAATAGGGAGTGATGCGGGCATCGTGAACGATAAGGGAATGGTAATTATCCGGATATATGGCTTAAGGCTGACAAAGAGAATGAAAACATTATCACAACTTTGTCATTTTCAGAATTCGTAAAAGTTTAAACAACTTCATTATCAGAACGTCAATGGGTCACTTCAAAATTAGGTGCAGCCTCTCTGTGCTTGATTTTCGGTAAAGGTAACTTCTAAGGGTGGTGTGAGAAAGGATGCAGATGTTGTGCCGGGAGGTTCACTCGGTGCCGCAGATGCGCCTTTATGACACACCATCATTTATTGTGTGTAACCGATGCTGAAGAAGAAAAGGGAAGCGGAAGGGTCTGTTTGCCGTATTGCTTCGGCACAGGAGAGCATGGTGGCGCCGGTGGTGCAGACATCGTCTACGATACAAATGTGCTTGCCGAGCATGTCATCATGAGGCCTGTAACGGAAAATGCCTGAGATGTTCCGGAAGCGTTGCTCCGCCGTCATGCCTGTCTGTGTACGGTGTCGGCTAATTGCCGTAAGGCAATTGCCGACCGGAATGTTCATCTCTTCTCCGATACCCGAGGCTATCTCTGCGGCCTGGTTGTAGCCTCTGCGTAGCTGTTTCCACGGGTGCATAGGTACTGGCAGAAGGAAATCCACACCGTCGAAGAAGGAACGCATTCCGGGGTCGGTGGCCGCCAAGGTGCCCATATAGCGTGCCAAATGCCGGAATCCGTGGTATTTGAAGTCGTGGAACACAGGTCCCAGCATTCCTTTCGGGTTATAAGAAAGAAAAGCTGCCGCACGTACAAATGGTGTTTTTCCTGCCAAC
>CAJMDR010000376.1 GCA_905212215.1 uncultured Porphyromonadaceae bacterium | reverse complement strand
TAATTTTGACACAGCCTCTCTTTTTTCATGTCCCTTGCTCTATGTGCCCGCACATGAATTCAAAAATTAATTTGGTAAATAAATGAGATTGTATTAACTTTGCCACAGTCATCCTAATACGCAGAAGCCCAAAAGCTTGATGCGGGCAGGGTGAAGACATAATAAAAGCGTTTATTGCGCGATATCTTTGACGACTCGAAACTTCGCAACTTTCAATTCTCAGTCAAAGGTACAGCAGCGATAGATGTCCGGGCATGAATATCAATGCCGACAAACGATGTGGGAACATTGTGTCGGTACTTCTATTCATAGCGTGTGGGCTTCTGCGTTGCTCGTTCCTGCTGAGAAGGGCAATGCGAAGGCCTCGAGTCGCAGGAAAGAGCGGCAGTAAAGACTCATACGCTTTTTCATATTCAACCAAACTAAAGCCAAAGAAATGAGTCCCGAGGCATCTCTAAACCACAATGTATCAAACTCGCAATGCCGTAATCGGCAATCTCCCCACCGCTCTACGCAGCCTCGTGCTGTCCGTCATGCTGATTTTGTCAGCCTTTCTGCCTTCGTTCCCGTCAAAGGCAGCTCCTATTATAGTACGTCAGGACAGTATCCAGTACGTACTCAACATGGCGACACACACCGCCAAAGTCGACGGCTATATGGTCGGAATCACCAACGCCGTCATCCCGGACACCATCACCTATGAGAACAACCGCTTCCCGGTGACACGAATCGGGAACTATGTGTTCCGTGGATGCGGCACACTCCGGTCCATATCTCTCCCGGAAACACTCGACACTATAGGAGAGGAATCCTTCAAACAGTGTTCGGGTCTCACATCCATCGTTATCCCCAACTCGGTAAAAATTATCGGGCCACATGCCTTCATGCAATGTGGCAATCTGTCTTCCGTCACCCTCGGCGACTCGCTAAAGCAAATATGCTATGGAGCATTTTACTATTGTGAAGCACTAAAACATATAGACCTCCCTAACTCTGTAAATCATCTCGGTAATTTTGCATTCAAACTCTCGGGACTGGAAACTATCAAACTCAGTGAATCTCTGACATCTTTAAATTCCCAGCTTTTTCAAGCCACACCTCTCAACAAACTGGTAATTCCTGCTTCCGTAACATCAATAGCTTCTTCTACATTTCTCAGGTGCAGGCAACTACAATCCATAGAAGTAGCCGAGGGCAATCAAAGATTTCATTCTCAAGATGGTGTTTTGTACAATAACAATGGTTATTTGGTTATATATCCTGCTGCAAAGCCAAGTGACACTTTCCGAGTTCCTGAGCATACAAAAGGGATTGGAAATTCTGCTTTTCTTTACAATAGGTACCTAAAGAATATCCAGTTACCGAACTCATTGGAAACTATCAAAGAAAAAGCATTCGCCTATTATGATTCCCTTATTTCGATCAACGTTCCCACATCCGTACTTAAGATAAACGGCAATCCTTTTAGAGGAAGTAAATTATTGAAGGAGATAAATGTTGCATCGGGAAATAGAGTTTATACTGAACAAGATGGCATTGTCTACAGTAAAGACATGACCACACTGCACATATGTCCGCCAGCAAAAAAAGATATAGTTAATCTTATCATACCCGAAGGGGTCAGGACAATATCAGAATACGCTTTCTACTTACAAAAGACTTTAGCGAATCTGACCGTATCTTCGACAGTAACAACAATTCAAGATTATGCCTTTAGTAGTTGCAATAAACTTAAAACAATAGAACTTGGAAGTCAGTTGACCAATATCGGAATCTGCGCGTTCAAAGGCAACACTTCTTTGGACTCAATTCTCATTCCTAATTCAGTCCAATCTATAGATGCGAACGCATTCAGTGATTGTACGTCACTGAAGAAAGTGACATTAGGCAAATCCATAAACAAGTATGGTACATGTATATTAGCTGGTTGCAATGCAATAGAGGAAATATATGTCAGTGCCACCACTCCTTTTAAGTTCAGCAACACATCAAGTTATCCATTCAATTATACAAACTATAATAATGCGACACTGTATGTGCCCGAAGGAACAACGGCAGCGTATAAATCTGTCAAGCCTTGGAGTAACTTCCATAGCATCAAAGAGTGGGATCCGAACAAGGGTGTCGTTGAAATCTCAGACAGTGACTACCCACAGATCTCCGTGGAAAACGGAAGGATTGTTGTTTCAGGAACTGAAAGTATTGTGAACGTCTTCGACTTGTCGGGCAGATACGTGGAAGCCTCGAACGAGATGGGCTGTACCTCCATCGAGAACGTCAGGTTGGCGTACGAAGGCGACGAGAAAGTGATCTTGGCCTTCTTGTTCGCGTTGACGAGGTTGGTCGGAATCATGTCGAAGATGATCTCCGTAGCCGTTTTCGATGCCTCGCGCATCCATGCGCCGTCGGTGATCGTGTAGGTCCAGTCGTCGATGTTCGAGGTGACCTTCACGGTGTACTGTTCGCCGCGTTTTACCGTTACGGACTCTTCGCCCGAAGCGGTCAGTTCGGCGAAGTTGAGCGGACGTACCTCGACGGTCTTTTCGAAGACGGGGTCGGAGGGCGACGTGAAGGTGATCTTGGCCGTGACGTTCGTGTCGAACTTCACCGAAGGATCGAGGTCGAAGACGAGTTCCTCCTCCGATTTCGAAGCCTCCTTGAGCCATGCGCCGTCGGCGAGCGTATAGACCCAGTCCTCGACGTTAGCCGCGATCTTGAGGGTCAGCTGCTCGCCCTTCTTCACCAGGACGGTCTGTGCCGCCGTGATATCC
>CAJMDR010000375.1 GCA_905212215.1 uncultured Porphyromonadaceae bacterium | reverse complement strand
GACCATCGGCAAGAAGCTTAAGGTGGAAGCTCTGGGAGCCGTTCTCCTTCGGCGAGTCGATATAGTTATTCGTGGAGCCCGGCTTCTCGCGCCAGACATCGGTGAGTGCCGAATAGATCTTTATGGCCGACTCCTTTTCGGCGGCATGGTCGTCGTTCTGCGGGAAGACCACGCGGATGTAGTGCTTGCCCTCCACATGGGCGAAGGTGCAGTCGCGGTCATGCATCTTACGCGCCACCGAGCTGGGCAGGCGGTAGCGCACCTCGGTGTAGGCCTCTATGCCACGTTCACGCAACGCCGCATCCACAGAAGCCGCAAAAGCCTCAATGCGTGTGCGCTCGGTGTCTTTGTAACGGCGCATCTGCTCGTCGATGATGGCATAGTAACGCGGCTGACGGAACCGGAACGACAGGTTTTCCAGCTCCGACTTGATGTGATAGAGTCCAAGTCTGTTAGCCAAGGGAGCATAGAAATAGTCCGTTTCGCCGGCTATCTTCAGCTGCTTGTCGGGACGTTGTGCCTCCAGGGTGCGCATGTTATGGAGCCTGTCGGCGAGCTTGATGAGCAAAGCCCGCACATCTGTATGTACACTCTCCAGAATCTGACGGAAATTATCGACCTGCTTGCTCTGGTCATATTGCTGCTTGGGACGTTTCGTAACCACGTTCACAAGGGTGCCCACATCATCGCCGAAACGGCTGCAGATATCACCCATGGTGTAAGGAGTATCCTCCACCACATCATGCAGCAAAGCCGCCGCCACCATGTGCGCGTCGAGTTCCAGGTCGATGCCTACAATCGCCGCCACCGCCAACGGATGCAAGATATATGGTTCGCCCGACTTGCGGCGTTGCAGGCTGTGCGCCTGACGGGCAAGCTCAAAGGCTCCGCTTACCAGCTTAAGATCTTCTGCCGTGAAACGCTCCGCAAGCCTGTCATGCAGTTCATTCCACTTTTCGTCCACTATCCTGTCGTAATCTTCGCTCATCTTTCTACCTGTTTTTCAATTCAAACGCAAAGTTAATCAACATTCCCCACAGCACCACACATCCACCAT
This sequence comes from uncultured Porphyromonadaceae bacterium, assembly GCA_905212215.1. Lineage (GTDB taxonomy): Bacteria > Bacteroidota > Bacteroidia > Bacteroidales > Muribaculaceae > Lepagella. The sequence continues at coordinate 1,716 of CAJMDR010000375.1, read as the reverse complement.
AAATTTTCCCACTCCCAACAACGCCACAGCATCCCGATTATGCCTTATCATAGCCATTCCTTCAAATTTTGTCGGTCTTTCACGTGGAGACTGCTCCACACACCCTCAAAAAAGCAACGGGCTTCCTCCCGATATGAATTGGTGACGAAGCCCGATGTGTGAGTCAGGTATTCTTTGCCGAAAAACGATAAGTCAAAGAGAGACCTTCCGGTCAAGGCCTTATGCTCGATTTACGGAAGCCCGGCGGCAATGCCGCAACTCCAAAATCATTCTTCTATTTTAGTAATTTTCATATCTTTAATGGCAAAAGCACCAAAGAATAAATCGGAAGGAGTTGTTATGGCCTCAGCCTTAAAATCCACATCATCTATTATAACTTGCTCAACAGTGCCTGTAACCGAATACTTATATCCCGAAGATAAAGCGCTTGCGGCTTCCTTTGACACATATCCGACTGCCAGACACCTGATATCTGAAATAATGTATTTTGCGCCTTCGGCATTGCTCTCGATTTCTGAGGAAGCCTCACCTCGGAGCATAACATTAACGGAATCTCCCTCTTCCTTAATCATACAGAGGAACTTGAACTCCATATCCTCAAAAAGCGAAGCATCTTTGTTGACGAAAGAATTGCTGTAAGCAGCGATAGAATCCAAAACGGCTTGTTTGGTGATGTCGTTTGAACGGAAATTTTGGTACAGCATAAGCATACCGTTGAACGAGAAGTAACGTTCCTGCAACAGAATATGTCCGTCGCTGTCTTTGAGCACGACATCCATACTTTCGGCGTCGGTTTCGATGCCGATGTTACCAATTGTCGAAGAGAGGACCAGTCCGGTCGGTCTGAAAAGAATCCTGAGAGCCATACCGCAAAGTAAAGCAGCCGCGCAACTCCCTTAAAAGACAGCAGAAAGAGGTGGTGCCCGGTCTGAAGATCAGACCCGGTTAATAAAAAAACACAAAAAGAGACTCAGCCTACAGAAATAATAGGCTCTCCAAAGAATGCAGAGAGAGTAGCGATGGTTGAAATGGTGAAGTTATGCTCACCACTCAACCATCGAGTAACTTCATTGGGCCGTTTCCCGAGGGCTTCGGCAAATTGCTTTTTATTCAGTCCTTTTTCCCGCATAAGAGTTTCGAGTCTGTTTGATATAGCGAAAGAGAGACGAGATTCTTCGCGTTTCTCACGAGGAATCTCATTGAATATTTCCTGTAGATTTACATTTGCCGTTCTCATATATCAAATTTTTTATTGGTAATTATCTCACTTTCTGTAATTTCAACATTTCCGGAACGAGCTTCCTGTCTGAGCAAACGTTCAAATTTCTGCAAGTCTATCACATAACCTTGCAAGGTGTCGTCTTCCTGATAAGTACGGCTTCGCTTTACACCACCATTGCCAAGAATAAGAATTTTATCAGAGAGGCGAAGGCAATATAAACGTAGTCTTGACTTCAATACCGGCAGAGCCATCACCGAATCGCTGACTTTGCCCTCTCTGCGGAAATATCGTTCAAAAGCTCCGTTTGAGAGAATCTGTTCCACGAAACGCATTATTGCCTGAAAATCAGGATTCAATTCTGCATCCTGTCTGAATTTAGAAACGAACTTATCAAATTCGCTCTGATCATCAGATAAGAACTGAATTGTGTATGCAGTGCATTTAGAGGTTGTTTAAAAATAAAAGTGAATTTTGGGCGTCTGTTTTTTTAGGCG
>CAJMDR010000374.1 GCA_905212215.1 uncultured Porphyromonadaceae bacterium | reverse complement strand
TACTTTTTATATTGCTTTTTTGCACAAACACTTTATGTTTTGCCTATAATAGTAAATTAGGTTAACCAACTTCAATATGACCTGCCTGAGTCAGGCTTTTCAGAGCGGACAAAGTTCGCCCGTAACGGAGTCTATCACATATCCCGCCACCCGGATGTCTTTTGTCATAAGGGGATGGTTGCGGATAAGGTCTACCGTCTCGCACACCGCCTCTGTCACTTCGTCGAAGCCATGAAGCCATTCGTCAAGGTTTATGCCGCAATGCCGCATCAGCGAGATATTGCTCTCGGGCACTCCGCGCTCTTTCATGAGGTGGAGCATTTCACCGGCGTTCATGCCTTGCACTCCGCAGCCGGTATGCCCTATCACCATTACCTCCTCCACTCCTAACTCATAGACTGCAACAAGTAGCGAGCGCATGGTGGAATCGAACGGATTTGTGATGACGCCCCCGGCATTCTTGATAATCTTTACGTCGCCGTTGCGCAGCCCCAGGGCAGCGGGCAACAGCTCCACCAGACGGGTGTCCATGCAGGTGACGATGGCAATTTTCTTATCGGGATACTTTGAGGTGAGAAACTTCTCATACTGCTTGCCTTCGACAAATTGCTTGTTGTATCGTAGAATCTCTTCAATCATGATTTTTGAGTTGAGATAGGTTAATTCACATTTTGTGCCGGATATGATGACATTTTTACTTGTTAAGCAGTGCGGAGAAGGCGGAAAGGATGTTGACTACGGTATTCTTGTCAGGTACGGGTATGTTGAGGCTTGTCCGGCCTGTCTGCGGGTCTTCTTTCACCAATACGTCGGCAAGGGTCTTGGCGCCGTCAGGGTTACGCAGCACGTCGGCAATCTTGCCGAGGGCAGCCAAGCCGCCGGAAACGACTTCGCGCAACTCCCGGGGAGAAGTGGGAGTGCTATGAGAACTGGGAGTACTATGAGTACTATCAGAACTATGAGAGTTGGGAGAGCTGGGAGTGTTTTCCGAGGGTTTTTCTGTTGATGAAGCTGATTCTTCTTGAGACAAGGGTTCTACAGAGGCTCCTTCTTCCTCTATATCGGCGAAAAGGGTTGCTTCTTCCTCTTCTCTTCTTTCTTCGGTCGTTTCTCTCTCCTCTGATTGTTCTCTCTCCTCCTCCTTCTTGTCGTCCATCACGCTGTCCACCACATCCACAATTCTTTCGAACTTGCGGTTTTCCATGAACACCACATCGTCGCCGCCATCGAGTATGCCGGCAGCGAGATTCGACTTGAAAGCTAATGTGGAGAGCATACGTTCCTCGATGGTGTCGCGGGCTATCATGTTGATGATCTGCACCGGGTTGTTCTGACCCATGCGGTATATGCGGGCTATGCGCTGTTCCAGCACCGCAGGGTTCCAGGGGAGGTCGATGTTGATGAGCAGGCTTGCCGACTGCAGGTTCAGCCCTGTGGCACCGGCATCGGTGGAGAGGAAGATACGGCATTCCGGGTCTTCACGGAAACGGTCTATCAGATTCTTCCGCTTAGGTGAAGGCACTCCTCCGTGCAGGAAGCAGAAGTCAATCTCTGCTTTCTTCAGTTCTCCCGACAGTATTCGCAAAGCCCTTTCCCACTGGCTGAAGATGACCACCTTTTCATCCTTTCCGGCAAGCATGTTGTGGATGATGGCCATAATTTCCTCGAACTTGGTGTCGTGGCGGCTCTTCTGGTCAAGGATGAAAGTACTGTCGCACACCATGCGCATCATCTGCAGGTACAGCAGAAGCCGTTTGCGGTCAGCCTCGCTTAGGAACTTGAACCGGTGCCATTTATTGATGATGATGCCAACCTGGAACTTGTATTCGTCATGTATGGCCTGTTGTTCCTTGGTCAGCGGTACATATAGGTTAGTGTCGGTGCGCGAGGGCATCTGCAGCTTGACATCCGCCTTACGGCGCCTTATGAGGGTATGGCTGAGCTTTTCCGATACCTGATGCAGGTTCTTGTAGCCCGTTACGCGGCCGAGGTCATCGGTAAGTGTGGTGTCCGCCACAAAGCGGTAATAGGGGCCGAGAGCATACTGGTTCACCAACTGTGTGACCGAATACAGCTCTTCGAGTTTATTCTCCAGCGGAGTGCCGGAGAGAGCCATTACATACTGCGACTGCAACCTGCGCAACTGGCGGCCCATCTGGGTCTCGCGGTTCTTGAGGCGTTGCAGCTCGTCATAAATCACCATGTCGGCCGCAGGAACGAAGCCCGACTTGATGGTGTTGCTCATGGCGTGGAAAGAGACAATCTTGTAAAACGCCGTGCCCGAGGTGAAATGTTCCTTTCGCTTCATGACGTTCCCCTCCACCACTGACACCGAAGAGTCGGTGAAACGCCTTATCTCCGACATCCACTGGTATTTCAGCGACGTAGGGCAGATAATAATCACCGATTCCACCAGCCTCTCGCGTCTCAGTAGCTCGGCGGTGGCTATAGCCTGTACGGTCTTTCCAAGGCCCATCTCATCGGCGTTTATGGTGCGTCCTTCCGCGAAGGCAAACCGCACTCCCTCGGCCTGATACGGATGCAGCGACGTCTTGAGGAGGCCGTCGAAGTAAGAGTCCTTGTATTTCTCCCTGATGAGCCTGCGACGCCGCTCGCGGTCGCGCGCCTCGATGACGAGGTTCATGGCATCGCTCTCCCATTCAAAGCCCTCGTCGAGGCGCCGTGCCTCTCGGATAAAGTCCGATGGGTCGCAGTTCATGTCGTGCAGAGTTCCCTCCTTGTCGAAGAGTGTGGTTATGAGCCGGTTCATCTCTTCG
>CAJMDR010000373.1 GCA_905212215.1 uncultured Porphyromonadaceae bacterium | reverse complement strand
CGAGATAATGAAGGCCTTCAACACGCCTGTCGACATGGAGATCTTCACATATACCACCGTTACCAAGAATGGTCGTCGTCAGTTGGGCACCTCTACCAAAAACGCCCGTATGACTCCTCGTGACTCTTTGCTTTACATGAAGTCCATTCTCCGTTGCGGCATGGTGGCGATGGATCCGCAGACAGGATACATCAAGGCATACGTGGGCGGTCCCGACTTCCAGTTCTTCCAGTATGACATGGCAGGACGAGGCCGTCGACAGATTGGTTCTACCGCGAAGCCGTTCCTTTATTCTTTGGCCATGGAACAGCCTGGTGAAGAATTCACACCTTCCACCATGATGCCCAACACACAGCCGGTTTACAACGGTTGGGCACCCCGTAACGGGCGTGGCGGTGGAGGCAGCATCTCGCTTCTGCAGGCACTCACCACTTCCAATAACTGGATTTCCGCAAGACTTATCTATAAGCTTGGCCCGCAACAGCTCATCGCCAAGGAACGTATGTTCGGCATAACCGGATATTTGGAGCCTCATCTGCCACTCTGCCTCGGCACCAACGAAGTGTCGGTGAAAGAAATGGTAGGAGCTTACGGCGTGTTCGCAAACCACGGAATGCGCACCATCCCGGTAATGGTTACCCGCATTACCGATTCCAGCGGCCAGATAATATGGACCAACTCGGCAAAACGTACTGAGGTGATTACCGAGGATGCCTACCACAAGATGGTTTCCATGCTCATCAATGTGGTTCGTGCCGGTACCGGCCGAGGCCTTGCCTCCTTCGGTATCCATGCCGAGACAGGCGGTAAGACAGGTACAACCAATACTAACTCAGACACATGGTTCATGGGCTTTACACCGCAGCTTGTAGTAGGCGTATGGGTAGGCGGCGAAGAGCGCTACATACACTTCAACAGCATGGCTTACGGTCAGGGTGCCAAGTCGGCGCTCCCTGTCTACGGCAAATTCATGAACAAGGTGTACTCCAATCCCACCCTTGGCTATAGCCAGGAAGCCAAATTTGATTTCCCCGACGGCTACCGTATCTCCTATGGCGGAAATCACCATAGCTCCGGTGGGGGCGGTGGCGGCGGTGGCGGAGAAGCCGTGGAAGGAATCTTCGACTAACCGGCATCAACGTGTGAATTCAAAGTAAAACAATAAACAAAAAACAACCATAAAATCAACCTGCCGCCGTAACCGATAAGGAATGGCGGCCCAAAGACCTGAAAAATGCAAAAAGTGCTGAAAGTAAGAGACCTGACTCTGCGCGACGGCCAGCAGTCGCTCTTTGCAACCCGCATGAAGCAGGAGAATGTTGACAAACTCCTGCCTTTGTATCGTGAAGCCAAGTTCTACATTATGGAAGTGTGGGGCGGCGCTGTACCTGACTCAGTGATGCGTTACCTGGGCGAGAGTCCCTGGGATCGTCTCCGTGCCTGCTCCAAGGAAATGAAAGGCATTTCCCTGCTGTCCGCACTCAGCCGTGGCCGTAACCTGTTCGGTTATGTTCCTTATCCCGACAGCGTGCTCGAAGGTTTCTACAAAGAGGCAATCAAGAACGGCCTGAACATCATGCGTATCTTCGATGCCCTCAATGACATTGACAACATACGCTCTTCAATACGCCTCATCAATGAACTCGGCGGCATCGCTGACGCTGCTGTCTGCTACACCGTTGACCCCAAAGGTTCCGACGAGAAGATCTTCACCGATGAATATTTCGTTGAGAAAGCCAAGGAGATGGAGTCCATCGGCGCAAAGATGATTACCCTCAAGGACATGGCCGGCCTGGTAAATCCCGCCCGCATCCATTCCCTGATGCCGAAGCTGAAAGCAGCCCTCAGCGTACCTGTTGACTTTCATACCCACTGCACCCCCGGCTACGGCCTGGCTTCCGTACTGACTGCCATCATCCAGGGCGTTGACATCATCGACACCAACATCTGGTGGTTCGGCGGCGGCTCCGCGGCTCCCGCTATCGAGCTTATCTGGATCTTCTGCCAGAAACTCGGCGTGGAACTCGACGTGAATATGGAGGCTGTTGCCAAAATACGCAAGGAACTGGCCAACGCCCGCGAGGCTCTCGGTGAATTCGACCTCAACCGTCATCACTGGCCCTATGACTTCGACAAATGGTATGCCACTATGCCCGCCGACGTTGACGCTCAGTTCGACAAGGCTATCGAGGCTGCCAAGGCTTGCGACGAGGCCGCTCTGCTGGAGGCTTGCCACCGCATAGAGGCTTATTTCGGCTTCCCGCGACCCAACGAGCTGGTTAAGAACGCAGAAGTTCCCGGCGGCATGTACTCCAACATGGTTGCCAACCTCCGCGCTCTTGACGCCGAAGATGTACTGGACGAGGCTATGGCCCTTATCCCGAAGGTACGTCGCGACGCAGGTCTGGTGCCTCTGGTAACTCCTACCTCCCAGATCGTAGGCTCGCAGGCTGTGGCTCTCGCCATCGACCGTCGCAAAGGTCTGGCTGACTACACCACCCGCAACAAGCAGTTCGAGAACCTGGTGAAAGGTGAATACGGCCACACTCCCGTAGCTGTTGATCCCAAGTTCCGTGAGGAAATCACCGGCAGCGCCGAGGAGAAACCCTACGACGTCAACTCCTACAAGAAACCGGAGAACCCCGAACTGGCAGAGTGCGGCGGCAAGAAGCTCGCTCAGAACGAAGAAGAATACCTGCTTCTCGAACTCCTTCCCCAGGTTGCCACAACATACCTCAAAGACCTCCGTCGTGCAGAGTGCGGCGTGAAGAAAGAGGCTCCCAA
>CAJMDR010000372.1 GCA_905212215.1 uncultured Porphyromonadaceae bacterium | reverse complement strand
ATGTGAGGTATCCTCAAAGTATCCCTCATAGATAGCTTCCAAAATCATCCTTGCCACCTCTTGCACCAGTTTATCTTCGATTGTAGGTATGCCGAGAGGTCGGAGTTTTCCGTTTTTCTTAGGAATATAGACCCTCTTTGCAGGGTTGGGAATGTAACTCTCATCTTTTAGCGAAGAGATAAGAGCGTTGATTCTCTCCAGCGACATTCCGTCTATGGTCTTTCCGTCCGAGCCGGGTGTCATGTTGCCAGGCTTTGATTTTATGCGCTCATACGCTACCATAAACAGTTCTTCGTTGAAGAACAATCGGTAAAGCCTCTCATACTTGTAGTCAGCATCGCTGCTGTGTGAGCATAGAGTGTTCAATATTATCTCTGGATTTCTCATACGTCTCTCACGTTATCCGTTGATTACATTGAAGATACCAACTGCGTCCCTTTGCCATGTACAGGGCGTTACCCTGCTCGGACTACTATGGACGCTCCGTTGCCATGTCGGATATTCAGAACCGAAGTCCATAGCCTTGCGGCATTCCGATTTAGGCAATCTCCGTTTAGCACGCATAACAACTATTGGCACGACTGACTGTCGGATGCGACTTTCACCTTTTTCTCCGCTTACTGCGGTCTCGCCGTGGTATGTTCCAGCCGTGTCAACGAGAAAAGAGAGACACGGTGCCACGGGATGGCGTAAATAGCTACCTTCCGCCACCGTCACAACTGATACCGATAGATTATCGTTCAACCATTCAGGCTTCATCCTTATGTCAGTCTTTTTCCCTTGCAGCTCAGTCGCAACATGGTAGTTAGTTGACTTGCCGCTTCTCCGAAGTGCTATGTTCCCCTAAGGATTTCTCCGCAGGGTAAGTCGGATGGGAATAGATAATATAACATAGTTAAACTTTGTTACTTGGTTGTTAACAACTGTTTATTGGGGTGATTTTACCCCAATATGTTATTTGGAACACTTATCTAACCTCTTGCCAAAGAGGTATTTGTTATGCGACCATTACGGACGCACTCTCCCCGTTGTAGCAGATGGCACCGTAAAGGGAGTTGCCTAACGAGATTTTTGCGACCATGCTTCATCGAATTGCCGGGCCAGCGAGACTATCTCCATGCTGATTCTTACCAGCTCGGTGGTCTTCTGTTCCAGATTATACAGGGCCTTCATCGCCTTTCTCTCGTTGAAATTCTCCCTCAGCGTCTTCACGAGGAGCGCGTATTCAACACCGACGGTACGGTAAAGGGCGTTAAGCGAGGATAATTTATCTATGAACACCCGTGTGTTCTCGTCCACATAAAAGACCTTGAACGGCTTTTCAAACAGCACCATCTTGATGAACGCCGACATGGATTCTACCTGAACTTTATCATACATCGACATCAGTATGGCCTGTTCTGTGGCAGTGAAGTTGACGGAACATCTGAAAACGGTGGTGTCGGCCTTCGGTTTTCTGCCGGCCCTCTTTCTATTGTCAGTCATAAATCGTGCAATAAAAAGGTAATCAAATCTGCGGAGCGCAGAATCGAGAATGGGGAGGGCGACTTTGGAGCCATCCCAACCCAAGCTCGCTTGGCAAGGGTGATGTGCTGCAAATTCAATTTGGTGCAGCACTTCACATACCTTGCCATGCCAATGTTGGCATCGTAAATCAGTAAAAATCAGATTAAGCGAATGTGTCCGTGCGCATATGATGGAATCCCGGAATCCTGTGTGTCGAAGTCCGGAATCGTAAGGATCAATCAGCCTACATGAGGGGGTGCGATGAGAAAAACGGATCCCCGGCGCGGCTGAAAAGCGTGTCTGAGGAATGTGTTGTGTGTATCTGCGTAACAAAATCGGGAGCTGTTGGTTTGCCGAGGGTGGAAATCGCCGGCAATCGGTCGGCAATCGTCGGCACTTTTGGAAAAGGACAAATCTTTTTCTGAATGACCGTCGTTATGTTTGCAGTTCCGGTCAGTCAAACGACCGGTCATCCACTCCGACGGAAGGATGTGCTGAAAGCCATCCTTATGGCTGAAAGGTCATGCGGACATAAATATGAAATTAAAGATGAACAGACTCCCGGCTGTACCTCCATCCGATCATGATTATGGCAGTAAGTTCATACTTCCTTACGAGTGGACAGATGAATGAATGTGTTTCTGTGTGTATTGAAGGTCGGCACAACGGCAGTTCATTCAGATGTATGCCTGAACAAACGGAAATACGGATGTATGACCGTATGAACATCTGAATGGCTGAACAGTCAGACGCATGAACATACTGATGTACTGACGTAAGGAAATACTGACGTATTGATGTATTGATGTATTGATGTATTGATGTATTGATGTATTGATGTACTAACTGATTGCAGACCTCTTATTGATTGTATGCCGGAGTGAACGGGCTGGCGATTTTCAGTTCACTCCACGGATAAGCCGGACATGGTTATCAAGCCGGACATTCCACAAGGCACGGGACAAGTGCCGCACGGCTGATGCCGTATTACATTACCCAATCCCACCTACTATAAATGCAAGACCCGATTTATGTGGCTTTCGCCACACAGAAAGGGGGAGCCGGCAAATCCACCCTTACGACACTTGTCGCAAGCTACCTGCACTATGTCCTCGGAAAGAGGGTGCTGGCTCTCGACTGTGACCCCAGACAGCACAGCATGGTCGAGTACCGCGAGAAGGACAAGCTGCTGATACGGGAGAATCCCGTTGTCAAAAGGCGTTTCGCCAGATTCATGGAAAGCTTCCGTGGGGATGCCTATGAGATTATCAAATGCTCTCCCGCAAC
>CAJMDR010000371.1 GCA_905212215.1 uncultured Porphyromonadaceae bacterium | reverse complement strand
TTGCCCGCGCGTTTGAAGTCAAGAATAGCCTGTTCCGCTATCAGACTCTGACTGAACGGTATGTGCTTCTTCTGTGCCTCGAAGTAGTCCGATACCACCTGATTCATGCCGCGCTTCTGCAAGTACACAATCGACGGACGAGGTACTATCAGTGCCGGGTCCACCTCCTTCTGCGTTTCATACATCGCATTGGCAAGCACCTTCACCTTGCTCCCCGCAGGTATAGCCGGTGTAGTGCAGAACACATCTGTCTTGTTTGCCTTCGGGCCGTTAACGGCACGGACAATAGGATTGTCGGTAGTGCTGTCGCGGCCTGTTACGAACAGCATAAGGCTCTTGCCCGGAGTAACCGTCTGACCATCCTCGCTGTAGCCGTCTACACCCGGCATCAACAGCGTATGGAAGTCACGCGGTATCTGCTGGTCATTTGCAACAAGAGGAAGCACAAACTGAACCTTGCCGCTCTCAGCTACCGCAGTGTCGGTAGTCAGCGTGCTCCGCTGCTCGTCTATCATGAAGTGCTCTACCTCAGGGCTGTTTACCTTTACCTTCTTAGCCTTGAGCATCAGCGACATCAGAGCCGTGTCCTCGCTCTGAAATCGAAATATCTGCTCGTCAATGTCTGCCTCTACAAGATTACCGGGAGCAATGCCGCCGGTGGCTCCCGCCACGCTGCTCACCGTAGTGGCGTTACCTGGTGCCTGACTCTGTATCCCGGCGCTGCCGGTAGTAGTCGGAACGGCTGCTCCGCTGCCTGATATTACACTCTCTTCTGCTTCCATAATATTTTTGTTTTGTTATATGTCTGTTGTTATCATTTTTCCTGGCCCGATGCCTCCCGTAGCCGATGCAAGATTCCCTATCGTGGTCGCACTGCCCGGCAATTGACTCGCCAGCCCTGCGCTCCCTCTGCTCGCCCGCAGGCTTCCGTCAGAAAACTTTATGTGTTCTCCCATCTCCTCCACTTGGTTTTGATTTAGCCCAAGCCCTTCAGGGCTTGCTCTCCTCCCGGTTTTGTTCTGGAAAGAGCCTTCAGGCTTTGTCTCCTCCCGGTTTTGGCCAAGCCGGGGTCTTCAGGCCCCGGTCTATCTATCGTGCCCCGTCTGCTATATCGAAAATCGAACCCTTCTGCCGCTGTGGTGCCGGCGCGTTGTTGGCGCCCCCCAACGTTGGTGTGCCGTCGCCGCGCTTAGGCTTACGAAGCTGTGCCTCGACCTTTGCGTTGCGGCCTCTTATCTCACCCTCCTCGCTGGCTGCCGCAACATCGGCTTCATGATTGATAGCCTTCAGCGCCATGTCTATCGTCTCAGGTCTGATAATTCCCAATACGGCGTCATTGGTAACATCCTTTATCCAGTCTGCCGCCTTGTCTATATCCTCGTCGCTGAGGCCTTCCGCAGCCTGTTTCTCCTCAAGCATAGACAACGTCTCGCGCATATTCCGCTCCCACTCCGCCTCAAGGTCCTTCTGCTTCGCCATACGCTCCACATACTCCTTGTTGTTGGCCGAGAACTCCTCAAGCTTCGCAGGGTCGTCAAGCATCTCCTTCACTCCGTCTATGCCGATACGGTTGATGAGCGATGCCCACGGGTCCTTACCCTGTGCCATATCTGTAATGAACTGCGCGCTACGCGGGTCCCGGGTAAACATATCCGTAAGCCTGCTCTCTCGGTCCCGGTAGTTGCTCAACTCCTTGTCATATTCGTCATAATCGTCATTGATTTGACCGAACAATGCCTCGTCGTCAGCATATTCACGCTCCGGATATTTCGCCTTAAGCCGCGCCCCGAATTGGTCGCGTCTGCTCTTAACTCCCTTTTCCTCAGCCATTTACTTTATTTATCGGTTTCTGGGTTCTATTATCACTCGCAAAGTTAAGTATCTTATTCCCCAACTCAGCTTTATCTTTTTAGTCACCTTCATTATCTTTGTATGCAATCTGTGTTCATAATGCTTAAAATCCTGACCCAATGAAATCTCTCGGTGCTGTAATGGCTTTCACCAACCAGCGTAACCAGGCGCTCCTCCTGGCATACCGGCGTATCATTCGCGATGTACCCTTCGTCTCCCTGGCCGAAATCGGCGAACTCCTCGTCAACTCCCCTTCACCTCGCTTCTGGGTCTCCGAAGAAAGAGCCGCCGCTGTCGTCTCCGCACTCTTGCGCAACAAACCCGTTCTCGAAACCATGAGACCAACCAAACAGGAAATGTTCCGCGAGATATTCAAAAGAGTAACGGACCTCAGACAACAACAACCCGACTGGACCCTCCTGCAGCTCGTCTCCGTTGTAATAAATCAGCCCGCTCCCAAATTCTACATGAAAGCCTCTTCCGCTATTGAACGGCTATACAAAATCCGTAACGGTTGGTATCAGAATGCACGAAATGGAAAATGAAATAACCCCAATCCTCAACGAGAACGACCGGCGCAACAACCGTATGTTCTCCCCCTTCAATCCCATCACAGGAGAAGGCTCCGTAGGCAAACGCGTTCACGTCAACATCCCCGACTTCCCCACACCCGACATGTGGCTCCCCGAAGCCATGGCGCAGAACCAGCTCATAACAGGCCTCGTAAAGCATAAGGGCATTGACGGATTCCTCTCCAACGTAATGGACATCGAACCCTCCACAGATGCGCGAAACGCCGTCATAGACCGGTTCGTTCGGCTCCGTTCTCTCCATGACTTCCCCTTCTGGGCCGCAACATTCGTCTACATCAAGAACAAAGAGGTAGGGGAGCCTGACTGCCTCTTCCGTCTCACATACCCGCAGCGCCGCTTCGTAGCCCTGCTCGAAGACC
>CAJMDR010000370.1 GCA_905212215.1 uncultured Porphyromonadaceae bacterium | reverse complement strand
CTCTAAAATGACTCTGCCCCCTTTTTCATAAAACAAAAATAAAAATCTCTGCTCCTCCGCGCCTTTGCGTGAGACCAAAAATACCCGCTGCGTGAGGCCCAAAAGGGCCTTAGAAAGGCATTTGCTCAGACTTATCAGACCAATCGGACCTATCAGACTTATCGGATTCACAAAATACCCGATTTGTCTGATAGGTCCGATAGATCCGATTAGTCCGGGTCTTTCGGCTTGCCGGAGGACTTATTGCAGGATTGCGGAACCGCCTCCGCCGTTGTTGCGAAGCTCGTCGCCCATCTTGACTTTCTTGCCGTAGGAGAAGGTGTAGCTCACGCTGAAGAAGATGCGCGGGTTCAGCCCACCGCTGGTCCAGCCTTTCTCGGCGTAGTGATGCGATCCTACATAGTTAGTGCGGACATGCACTCCCTTGCTGAACCAGTTAGGAATGCTGGTGGAGAACTTGAAGTTGCCCACGGTGTAGTTGGCGTAGAATTCGTAGATGCATGGATAGCTTGTCACCGTTCCTCCGCTGAAGGCATTGAGGGACTTCTGCGGGGTGCAATAGCGCATGTTGACATCGAAATTGCCGAAGTAATACGACAGAATCGCCTGGGCCACCACCCAGTTACAGCGCTGGCTGTCGATACCCGTCAGCACGATACGGTTGGCGCTGGCATAGAGATTCAGCCTCAGCTTGTCGTTGAAGAACTTCGCCGTGGCGCTTACGTTGGCGGTGTAGCGGTGACCGTTACCGGAATTAATGGTGCGGCGCACCACGCCGTCGTAGCCGGGAAGCACGAAGTAATCGTAAGCCTGCTTCTTGCGCTCACCCTCCCATTCCACACTTGCGCCGAGCGAGAAACGGTTGTTGGGGATGAAGGTATACGTTGCCGTTGCCTGCTGGAAGATTGTGTTGCGCAGATGCGTGTTGCCCTGCAGCCACAACAGCTCGTTGCTCTGCACCAGAGCTGTGTTCGAGGTGCTTGCCTGCGGATGGTTGTTGCCCCACCAGCCCTCTATGGAGGCACTGTGGCGGTCGTTGAACTTATATTGCAGCTGGAGACCGAGGCGCGGATTCCACTGCTTTTGGTTGGTGTGGCCGTTGACGCGACCTATGACGTACGACATTCCCACGCGGGAATAGAGGTTCAGGCCGAATTTCCAGTTCTGCATATATTCCAGGAAAAGCATGTTCTCCGATGAGAGCAGGCTCTGACGGCCGTCGTAGGAGCCGTAATAGTCAGTGTGGTAGATGGTGTTGTAGCTCATCAGCGAGGTGCGGAAAGTGTTTCCGTGTCCTAACCGCTTGCTGTAGGTGATTGAGCCATTGGGAGAGTAGGTATTCTCGCGGTTGGCATTGAGGATAGCCTCCATCCCTTCCACCTCATAGGCGCTGTGACGGCGACGGTGACTGTAACTGAAATCCCACGAGATGCTGAGAGTGTTGCCCTTCGGCATCGAGATCCAGTAGTAGCCGTTTATCCAGGGCGTCAATACCTGGTTGTCGGAGCGGCTGACGGAAGTGAGATTGTCGCCCACCACCGGGTCGGAGAAGCTGAGTGTTGAGCGCGTCATGGAGCCGGGCACCGCATAGCGGCTGAAGCCTGCCAGATGCTGGAAATAGAGCGAGTCGGAGTTATAGGAGACACGCAACGACGCCCATTCGTCGTTGGAGCGGTCGTATTGATCGTCGATATGCGTTATACGGCGCAAATCTTCGTAATGACTGCCACGGAACATTATGTCGCGGTAAATCTCCTCGTTATGTCCCCGGCTCTGATTGGAATAGCTCATGGAGCCTGATGCGGAGGCATCGAGCGTCCACCGTTTGCGCACGAATTTGGAGTATACGTCGGCACGGCCTCTGTTCTCGGAAAGGAACCATCCCCTACCCGTCAGCTTGGTGTAGCCGCCCCATTCATACTTGTGCATGATGAAGTTCACCACATGCTGGGCGGAGTTGAAGCGCGGATCCTCGGGGTAATCCAGAACTTCCACCTTCAGCACATCCTCCGGGCGGAGGCCGAGGAGATCATTGTCGGTGGCCGGCACATAGTCGATGAACATGCTCACCCCTTTGCCGGAAATAGTGGTTATTCCCTTTGAGACAGGGTTTATGGTGAGCTGTGGAATCTGCATGGCCTCAAGGAGTTTCGAAGCATCGGCTGCCTGGCGCTTGGTCTTCTTGTCGGGAGTATATTCCACACCATATTTAATGACGCGCTGAGTGCGTCCCTGCACCACCACTTCATCGAGAGTGACGGCGGCGGTATCGGTGGCGATGGAGTCCGTCTGCGCATGAGCAGCAACGGCACACAGCACACCGAGGAGTATCAGGTAAATCTTCTTCATACTTATATAACGACAAAGAAACAAAAAAATAACAAAGAAAGCTAAAAAAATCATAGCCGGCGGAAAGTGAGCTGCCGGACTAGAAAAGTATCGTCTGAGAACCTTACGGGTTGTAAAGGCTTTGTTGCCCTCACAAACACTTTATGTTTTGCCTATATTAGACTTATACCCTTCATTGGCGGGGATGGCGAAAATATGGATTTTGCGGATTTGCGCGAATTAATTAATTTTGCTTTCTAAAACAGAAACTAACCTTAAATACCATAACCGATGAAATGTAACAGCGCAGAAGGCTTCCGCCAGGAAAGCGACCTTCTCGGCACCCGCGACATACCGTCGTGCGCCCTCTACGGCGTACAGACTCTGCGTGGCCTGGAGAACTTTGAAATAAGCAAGTTCCACCTCAACGAGTATCCTCTGTTCATCAACGGCCTCGCCATCACCAAAGAGGCAG
>CAJMDR010000369.1 GCA_905212215.1 uncultured Porphyromonadaceae bacterium | reverse complement strand
CGCTATGCTCCTGCGGCTTAAAAGGTTTTTGCCTAAAAAACAGACGCCCAAAATTTACTTTTATTTTTAAACAACCTCTAAAAATCGAGGCTCCAACCTACCCTCTCAGCGCGAAAAAGGCCGCGTTTCGCAACGCAGCCTTTTATCATGAAGAAATTACTTCTAAATTTATACTTCTCTTGCTTATTTATTTCCCTTGTGAATCCTGCGTGTCACCTTGCAGCGACCATTCTTATACAGGACTTTCTCTATCACAATCATTCCCGGTTCCGGGTTCAGGATCTGCAGACCCTCCGGTGTGTAGTAGGTGCGGCTTACCACATTCGCCTCATCCTCGATACCCTCTACGCCGGTATTGTCGTTGATGGTGAGGTCGTAGCGGCGAACAAGCTCTCCGCCCTTCTTCTCTACCCAGCCGCGGACTCCCTTCTCGTCCTTCTTAAGAAGGATGACACGGTTGCCCTCGATGCGGAACTCAGGTGAGCAGGTCCAGCTGATGCCTTCCGGAAGTCCTATCGTAAGGGAATGCAGCACATTCGAAGCATTCTCTTCCGGAGTCTTGAACGCTATTGTGGCCGCGGCGAAATTGCCCGGTATACATCCGCTCATGCTCTTTAACGTAGGATAGCAGGCCGGTATTGCCTGATAAGCGTCGCAAAGCGCGTAATTCAGCATCTCTGCCGTGCCTATGCCCTTGACGATGCTCGTGCTGAGGTTGCCGCCACGGGCGCTGACAACCTGCATGTCGTAGCAGTTGCCGGTGAACGTAGAGCTCGACGGCGACGACAGCAGGAACGGGGTGGCGGTGCCGTTCGCTTCAGTAGCAGTAACTTCGCCCGCTACATAGCAGTTCAGTACCACATTCGTCGTGGTGAAGTTGCCGATGAAGCCGCTCACATAGTTGTAGCCGCTTACCGTGCCCATGTTGTAGGTATTGGCAAGAGTGTCGCAACGTCCGGTAGCCCAGAAGCCTACCGCGCTCGGCTTGGTGAGGCTGGCTCCCGAAGTGGCGGTGGAAGTGACGTTGCCGACGTTGAAGCAGTCGAAGATGCGGTCGCCGCTGCCCTCGCTGAGGAAGCCGCTCACTAAGACACCCTTCGCTGTTACTTCACCCGAGTTGAAGCAACGGGTGAAGTCGCCGTAGCTGTAGCCCGTAAAGCCTGCCGTATTGTCGCTCGATGCCTTGTGGGCTGTGCCGGTAACATTGCCGTAGTTGCCGCAGTCGGTGTGCATGACGTCGTTGCGTTCATAGCCCGAGAAGCCGCCGATGTACTTGTTGCCGCCCTCTACGTCGCCGTAGTTATAGACGCTGTCAACATACGACATGTCGCCCGATGAGTTCAGGTAGCCGGCGATGCCCCCTACATACTGGCCGTTCAGACCTTTGATGTTGGCGTGGTTGACGGTCGCACTCATGTGAAGGGTCTTGGAACTCTGGCCCACGATGCCGCCGATGTAGGCGTAAGTGGAAGTGGACTGGCTCTCTACCGTGCCATAGTTGTGGCAACGGGTGATATATCCTTTGCCGGAAGCATAACCTAAGATGCCGGCCACGCTCGATCCACTGCCCGTTACAAGAAGGTTGCCGCGGTTGACGCAGTTGATGATGCGTACTGTGTCGGAGGTCCAGCCTACGATACCGCCTACCTGGTTACGGCTACCGTTGAGATCGGCCGTGTTGAGACAGTTGCGGATGATACCGCTGCTCTTGCCTGCGATGCCGCCGATCTGGGTGTTCATGATTTCGATAGCGCCGTAGTTGGAGCAGTCGCTGATTTCCGTGCCGGTCTGCGCGGTGCTGACAATGCCGCCGCTGATGCCGCTACGGGCTATGATGGTGCCGTGGTTGGTGCAGTTCAGAATCTTGCCTCCGGTCTGCAGCTCATACACGAAGCCTGACGCATAGCTGGCGCCCACTTTGGCGTTCATGGTGTTGTAGTTCACACAGTTCTCTACGATGCCGCGACAGGTCAGTACAAAGCCGACTACATTCCCCGACGGAGCTGCGAACTCGCCTCCCTTCAGGGTGAGGTTGCGCACAGCACCAGTTTCCGTAAGGGTGCCGAACAGTGCCATGCCGGGAATGTGGCGTACCTTAAGGTTGAGGATGCTGTGGTTGTCGCCGTTGAAGACGCCGCCGAAGGTGCCTCCGGCGCCACCGACCTGGGCGAAGACAGTGTCGTTGGCATAGTCAAGGTCGGCCATGAGGCGGAACTGTTTGCCGGAATAGCTCAGCCCTGCGTTGTTGGTGAGATTGGCAAGCAGTGCCCAGTCGGCCTTGTTACGTATCAGATAAGGAGCCTCTACGGTGCCGTGGCCCTCGAACATGTCGGGTACGGTGGTGAGGCTGAAGGTGCGGTGCATGCCGTTTACGGTGCCCGTAACGGAGCCATGCTTCACTTCACGGTCGGTGACCTGGGCTACATTCAGCTTGTTGCCGCTGATGCTGTAGATGGTAGCCGAACCCTGTTCCATGGTCCAGTTCAGGCCCTGATAGGTGCCCAAGGTACCGTTGGCGGTAACGTCGGCTATGGTGTTGCCTGCCGGAAGCTCAAGCCAGATGTGGCGCAGAGCTGCCGTGGCGGTGGCGTCCTTGTGCGATTTCAGTACGGGATACATGCCTGCCGCGAAGTCATAGAGGCTGTCGGGGAGGCCCTGAGGTAACGTCTTCGAGCAGAGCTCTGCCGTGGTGAGAGCGGTACAGCCAGGGAAACTGCTGCGGTTGATGGCGCCCTGTGTCATCACCTGGCCGTCGTAGTAGTTGTCGGCGATGGTGGCTGTGCTGGCAGGCTTGTCGCCGCCGA
>CAJMDR010000368.1 GCA_905212215.1 uncultured Porphyromonadaceae bacterium | reverse complement strand
AAGCCGTATCGCCTCGATGTTGTCACGCATTGTCTGAAGCCGGTTATAACTCATAGCCGTCCAGTTTCTCGTTCAGGATGCCGAGAAGCTCCAGACGCATCGCCGGGTAAGCCTCCTTTTCAAGAAAACCGCCGTCCGCGCCATACTTGTCAAGTATAGCGTTTATCTCCCTGTCTGATGCGAAATGCACAGCCGTCACTTCCCATACAGACGGGTCAAGACGCAGCCAGCAGTCTTCTTCTATAATATGATATATTATGTCGAAGCGTGAGACATACAGCTTTTCAAGCAGTGTCCGCATCGCAAGTTCATGGCAGATATAAGGCGGTCTGCCTGATGCGAACTCTCCGGTGTATGTGTCAAGTGCGTCATCGACGCGGTTCTCTATGAATTTCTGTGTGTTCTCTTTATCGAAATGATGTTCTTTAAGATGCTCACGGAGATAGCCGATATAGAAATCCGGCTCACCGTATTTTTTCGGTGTTTCCATTTCAGTGTGGATTTTCCGATGGCTTTGCCCTCCTGCTTTTTGATTATGGAGGGAATGGCCGGCTTATACCCCGGTAAAAAAGTAGGCGGGTTTCCCTCCCGCCTACTGCCACTTTATCCACAGCCAGAACGAAAATAACCGTTTTAAGACTGTGATTCAGTGGCTAAATTAGTCATTTATCCGCAGAGCGCGAAATAAATCCGGGATTTTCAGTTCTCATTCGCTCTTTCCGGGGCTGAAAACATCGAGGATGTGGTCTGCGACGACAATATAGAGCATTTCTTCCTCCCGTGAGAGGTCAACGGGATAGAGTCCGGTTACCGTTACGGCATGGAGCGCGTCAGTGTCGTCGGACCATACGCTTTCGGCTCCTGTCACTGACACCGAAGTCGCCTTCTTGCCCAGAACGGGATGATGGCGCAGGTTGGCGAATGTGTCCCCGACGGTTGCCGTCAGCGAGAGGGGGAGCGTGGATGTGTTGTCGGAAGGATAACTGATGAGTCCCTTGTTATAGAGGGCATACGCTACCCCGGCTGTTTTTGCCGGCGCCCAGCCCCATAGTGTCAGGGCGGCGGCTTTGAGGTCCGCCATGCACCACAGTCCCTGCGATGGTTCCAGCCCGGCATAGTCGGGTTCTATCGGATGCGCCCCGATTGTATGTTCCGCAATCGCGTTGTCATGGAACTCTGCATAATATTCGGGAGCGTTGCCGCCGTTCTCCAGTGATGCCACAATCTCCTTGCGGGTTATGGATGTCAGCCACATCCGCACGACGGGACGGTCGATGCCGATATAGTTGCTCAATGAAGTGAATATCACTTCTCCGGGAGCGGAGGGCTTCATGGCGTTGACGATTGTCGCGGCGTTGCGCCACAGGCACTGTATCACGCCTATCTGGGCCTCGTCCTTCTCGCTGGCGCGGCGATTGCCTTTACCCTTGCTGTCCTTGCGTACAGAGAAGTCGAAGTTGGCGGCAAATGTCTCGTCGGCCGTCATGTCCGAGGACACTGTGAACTGGAACTTGCATTTGGGACGCGAGGAGATGATGCCGCCGCCTGTCCATGTGACGGCGATCTGTCCTTTGCCGAAGTATCCTTTGTGGAGTACGTTGGCGCCAAGCGCCTGTGCGATTGTCTTTGCCACGGTGCGGCTTTCTGTGATTATAAGTATATTATTCATTTTTACGGTTGTTTTTAGTTTTGGATGTTGGATAAAGTGGACGGGGCTGTGCGGGAGGGCACATCTTGCGCCCCTTTGATTTTTTCTGTTGGTTCTCGTTCTTCGGACCGGTCTGTCCTCTGTCGAGAGGCTCCTTGATTTTCTTTGTCGCCTCGTCGGTCTTTCCGTCGTTGTTGACAGCCATCTGTGTGCGGCTTTCGTTGGCAGGAGTTATCGACTCAGCTTGACGCGGATCCTTGAAGGAGGTGGTGGGACGCTGCTTGTTCATGTTGAATGTCAGATAGACGGTGCAGGGTTTCCCATCTTTGTCAACCATATTGTCGAGGACCACGGTCTTGCCGGCGACATAGTCCGCCTGCTGCTTCCCGGTCATCGGCACTCCGGCCCATTTTGTGATGGGCTTGATTTTACCGTCCTGAGTGAGCCATGTGGATTTTTTCTGACCGTTGCTTTCACTCTGCGCCTGTTTCTGATAAGCGTATGAAGGCACAAACTCCACATCGCGCCTGTCTGCGCTTACCTGAAGCGTGACGGTATATTTTTTGCCGTTCCTGTCCGTGATTTCCTTATAGGGGATAGCCTTGCCGCTTTTGAGGGTGTTGATCTCACCCATGTCGAGCTTTGTCTGTCCGATGGTGTCCTTGACGAATACGGACTTGGCGGGTACGCTGAGTATCTCGTTTGTCTGACGGTCGATGCTGATGAACGATGGGATGACCTCTCCGGTCTCCTTGTCAACGACATCGGCGAGCCTTCCGAGGTTGCCGGTGGTACGGAGGTTCTGCTTGTCCTCGTCCGTGAACTTGACCCCGTTGAACTCCTTATCGAGATTCGGCTCCTTGCGGATAAAATGGGGTACGACCTTGATATTCCCGTTGACATCCTCGCGGAATGACAGACGCGCTTCCAGCGAATACTTCTCGCCCGCGAATGTCGGGGTAATGGTTACCAGCCGGGACTTGCGGTTGTAGAGCATCTCCTTGAGGTCTCCGCTTTTTTCAAGCGTCTCACGGTCTATGCCCCAGCGGTCTTTCAGACCTTGCCAGTCGATTTTGGATTCGTCTATCGCATGGCTGTTACGATTTGTCGCCTCCAAAGGCTTGACATTCCGGGCTTTTTGGAGGGTGTTTCCGGGGTGGGAA
>CAJMDR010000367.1 GCA_905212215.1 uncultured Porphyromonadaceae bacterium | reverse complement strand
AAGAACAAGACGGTCATCGCCACAAGCTATACCGGCCATGAATACACCGACACGCTGCTTCGCGTGGGCATACACAAATATTATGTGGCATACGTTGTCGAGGGCAGGGAATGTCCGTTGAGCAATGAAGTGCGCATAGCGGTTACTCCGGAACATCTTTCCGTGGCGGCGATAGAAAGTGCAGAAGCGGAGTTGCAGCCTGTCTATGGTGGAATCCGTTGTCTGAACCTCGGAGGCAACGTGCTTACGATATTCCGACCTGACGGCACAATAGTGCTTCTTCATCAGCTCAGAGGCGATGAAGAGACCATAGCTTTAGTACCCGGCTTCTACATTGCGCAGGCCGGTAACCGTCGGGTAAAGATAGTCGTGAAATAAAAGAATTTATTCCCTGTCTGCGCGTAAAGTAGCGGAGGAAGCGGAGGTTACCGTCAGGCGGATGAAGTCGCCCGGCTTCTCGTCATGGCGCGGGAACACCACTACCTTGTTCTGCGAGGTGCGGCCATAGTATTCATCGGGATTGCGCTTGGACGGACCTTCAACCAATATTTCCACTTCTTTTCCTATGTCGGCCTTGTTAGCGGCTAACGACAGTTCGTTCTGAAGTGCTATCATGCGGTTCAGGCGCTCAATCTTCACCTCTTCAGGCACATTGTCGGGAAGATGCCTCGATGCGAAAGTGCCGGGGCGTTCGGAATATTTGAACATGAACGAAGAGTCGAAGCGGGCCTCGCGCATCAGGCTGAGAGTCTGCTGGAAATCCTCTTCCGTTTCGCCATGAAATCCGGTGAAAAGGTCGGATGAGATGCCTGCGTCGGGCATGAAGCGCCGTATAGCGGCAATCCTGTCGAGATACCATTCGCGGGTATATTTGCGATTCATGGCCTTGAGAACACTGTCGGAACCGCTCTGTACGGGGAGATGCACATGGCGGGCGATGTTGCTGTTGGCTACCATTACCCGAAGAGTATCGTCGCTCATGTCCTTAGGATGCGAGGTGGTGAAGCGTATACGCATGTCGGGCGCTGCCTCGGCAACCATTTGTAACAGAGCGGGGAAATCCACCGTGGCGCCGCTTTCGGAGTCTGTGAAGCGGTAAGAGTTCACATTCTGACCCAATAGGGTCGCTTCCTTGAAACCACGCTTACGCAGGTCGGCGAGTTCGTTGAGAATGCTCTGCGGGTCGCGGCTGCGTTCCCTGCCTCGGGTATAGGGCACAATGCAGTAGGAGCAGAAGTTGTTGCATCCGCGCATGATAGATATGAATCCTGAAATGGCGGCGGGAGCCATGCGTCGCGGCATGACATCGGCGTAGGTCTCGGTGGTGCTCAGTTCCACGTTCATAGCCGGATACCCTGCTTCAGCCTGTGCCATAAGTTCGGGAAGAGAGAGGTATGCGTCGGGTCCGGCTACTACATCCACGCCATAATCCTTGATGAGTGTGTCGCGGAGTCTTTCCGCCATGCAACCCACCACAGCAATTATAATTCGGTGTCCCGCTTTCCTTGCCAAAGCTTTCCAACGGGCGATACGTCCGTAGATCTTCTGTTCGGCGTTGTCGCGGATGGAACAGGTGTTAATTACCACAGCATCGGACTGAATATCGTCGTTCTCGGGCTTTAGGAGCTCGTAACCTGCTGAAAATAAGATAGAAGCCACCACTTCGCTGTCCGCCACATTCATCTGGCAGCCAAAGGTCTCAATGCGCACATAACGGGAGTCTGTGCAATTTTTTTCAAATTTACGTGATTTTTCCGGTGCTGTCTTACTCATGAACCAAAGAAAATGCCTAATTTTGTGCAAAATTACCATTAAAATCTAACGTTACAAAATGAGCATACCCTTTATCACGGCAGAAGAAGCCGCTCGAGTGATCAAAAACGGGGACAATGTGGGGCTTTCAGGCTTCACCGCATCCGGTACGCCGAAGGTTGTAACGGTGGCTTTGGCAGAAATGGCAAAGCAACTTCATGAAAAAGGCGAACCATTCAAAATCAATCTGTTTACCGGTGCATCGACCAACGATCATGTAGACGGCGAACTCAGCCGCGTCGACGCCATCAATCTGCGTACGCCCTACCAGAGCCATCCTGACTCCAGGAAGCTCTCCAACACCGGGCATATGCACTACTTCGACACACACCTCAGCCACCTCAGCCAGGACATGCGCTATGGCTTCTATGGCGATATCGACGTCGCTATCATAGAGGTGACAGAGATGAGCCCTAACGGTGACTTCATCCTCGGCGCAGGCATGGGCATGGCTCCCACGCTCGCAATGATGGCAAAGAAAGTCATCATAGAATATTCTTCTTACTACAAGACTTCTTTCCGCGGGTTCCACGACAACTACGTGCCCTTGGATCCCCCTCACCGTCGGGAGATTCCTATATACAAGCCCAACGACCGCATCGGTTCCACAGTGCTGAAGATAGACCCGGCCAAGATTGTAGGTATCGTGCCCAGCAACGCTTCCGAAAGCATCAAGCCTTTCACCGCTCCCGACGAGATTACCCAGCGTATCGGCGACAACGTATGCCGCTTCCTCGTGGACGAGATGCGTCTCGGCAGAATACCTAAGGAATTCCTTCCCATCCAGTCTGGAGTGGGCAACGTGGCTAACGCAGTGCTCTTCGGGCTGGGTGAGAATCCCGAGGTACCTCAGTTCGAGATGTATACCGAGGTGATCCAGGATGCAGTACTCACACTTATGGAAGAAGGCAAATGTAAGTTCGCCTCCACCTGCGCCCTCACCTTCAGCGACGAGACCATGCTTCGTTTCATGGAGGAAATCGACTACTTCCGCGACAAGATCATCATG
>CAJMDR010000366.1 GCA_905212215.1 uncultured Porphyromonadaceae bacterium | reverse complement strand
GGCAATGTGTCGGTAGTAGCCCTTGGTCCCGACAAAGGGCTGACGCTCGACGACCTCATGACACACTATGGTGCCGATTTAGTGGGAAAGGAGAATTTCAGACGTTTCGGCAACCGTTTCCCGCTGCTGATAAAGCTCATCGACACCTCCGCCAACCTGTCAGTGCAGGTACATCCCGACGATGCTATGGCACAATCCATGGGGCATCCTTTCGGCAAGAATGAAATGTGGGTGGTGCTCGACGCCGAGCCGGGAGCGACTCTCTCAAACGGTTTCATCCGCGTCATAGACCCCAAAGAACTTCTCACCTTGGTGGAAAGCGGCGACATAATGAACGTCTTGCGCAATTCTCCCGTACAGGCCGGAAGCGCATTCTTCATCCCCGCAGGAAGAGTACATGCCATAGGGAAAGGTATCCTTACTGCCGAGATTCAGCAGACCAGCGACGATACTTTCCGACTCTACGACTACAACCGCACTGACGCCAACGGTAACAAGAGGCAGCTTCATCTTGACCAGGCGGCAAAGGCGCTGAACTACGCCGATACCGGAGGCGCACCGTTGCATTACAGTACCAAACCGGAATCCACCATGCCGGTATCGGTATCGCCTTATTTCACCGTGAACATGATGCGTTATACCAAACCTTCCGTGCGCGACTATTCCGCACTCGACTCTTTTGTAGCCATCATGTGCCTGAACGGAAAGGCCACCCTTTCCGATGACACTGCTTCTCTCACTTTGACGCAAGGCAATACGGTTCTTCTCCCTGCCACCCAACAGTCGCTATCCCTGCGTCCTGAAGGAGACGAGGAATTCAAAGCACTCGAAATTTACATATGACACTCTGATTCATCATGAACATCTTCCGCAATATCACCCTCGGCACGGCAATCCTCGCCACAGCATTCCTTTCCTCTGCCTGCGCAGGCTATAGCAACTCTCGTCAGGAACAGGAGACGGAGGCCTTAGTCAGCACACAGACCGAAAAGACACAGTGCCCTCAGTCCACCTCCAATGCCGACGAAGCTAAAAAAATCCTTTCCCGCTGGCAAGGTGGGAAACCTGTTGTGGCCGACACTACCATCCTGCTGCAATGTTTCACAGCCTCCGAGATTCCTGATTCCGTATTCGCAAGGATGAAAGGGAAGTCGTTCAAAGACAACTGCACCGTTCCGCTCTCCGAGCTTCGCTACCTTACCATTCCGCATTACGACGGCAAGGGGAACATCCTCATGGGTGAGTTAGTGTGCAACAAGGCATTGGCACAGGACATGATCGATATCTTCACCATCGCCTTCCAGCATCAGTATCCCATCGAGCTGATGGTGCTTGTCGACAACTTCAATGCCGAGGACAGATCTTCCATGGCGGCCAACAATACCTCATGCTTCAACTTCCGCGTGGTGGCAGGCAGCAAGAACCTCTCCAACCATGCCAAAGGCCGCGCCATAGACGTCAATCCCCGCTATAACCCCTATGTACAGCGCAAGCCCGGGAAACCCGTCTATGTAAGCCCGAAGAACGGCACTCCCTACGCCGACCGCTCCAAGAACTTCAAGTACAAAACCGGTCCCGGCGACCTGCTCTACAACGAGTTCATGAAACGCGGCTACACCTGGGGTGGCGCCTGGAAATCCATGCAGGACTATCAGCATTTCGAAAAGAAAAACTAACCCCCACTTCTCCCCTCTCTCCTTTTTTAACCCGCTCAGTTGTGCTTAGAGTTCTATGAGTTCTGGGAGTACTATGAGTTCCGGGAATTCCGGGAGTTATATAAGTGCTTGGAGTAAAGAAAAAACTGTAGCCTGGGTTGCCGGCCTCCGGCTCAGCGGAAGCTAAGTACCGCTTTGCCTTTTCTCCACGCACTACGCGCAACCTGATTTTTCAGATTCCCGAATTTTTCGTTACCTTTGCAGGCTATATGGAACGCATTTCCCTCAAGCCCCTCTTCTACTCGAGCGCCAGGCAAGGTATTGTCTTCGGGATACTCTTTTCCCTGATGTCGGCCTGCCTGCTCGCCGCAGCCTTCGTGCCAGGAATGAACCTCCTGTTCATCCTGCTGGCGATGGCGACGCTGTTTTATCTCCCCGCGAGCCTCTCGGCAATAGTGGCACGGCAGTCCTCTTACTGCACTTTCCCCGCACTGTGGATGAGCTGTATAATCCAGTTCACCTGCGGCGCCCTGATATGCGCCCTCCTCACGGCCGCTTTCCTCGTAATCATTTCCCCGGGGTTCCTAAGCCACTATGTCAAGACCCTTCTGGAGCAGTTCAACGCCATGCAGCCGGAATCGACACTCGATACGTCCACAATAGTCACCCCATCGCCGATGCAGTTCGTCGGCTCGCTGTTCTGGGCAACCTCTTTCTTCGGTTCCATGACAGGGCTGATTATGGGAATGATTCTTCCGCGCTCCTCTTTCTTCAAGCGCCTTATCTCACGTCAACAATCTAAACTCATAAATTCATGACTCCCGCTATACCCGACATATCGGTAGTTGTACCTCTCTTCAACGAAGCCGAATCTCTCCCAGAACTCCATGCCTGGATAAAAAGGGTCATGGACGCAAACAACTTCTCGTACGAAGTGCTGTTCATCGACGACGGCAGCACTGACTCCTCATGGCAGGTAATCCACTCCCTGGCACGTCAGAACCCCGAAGTGCGCGGCATCTCCTTCATGCACAACTACGGCAAGTCGCCTGCCTTGCAGACCGGATTCCAGGCCACTAAAGGTAAAGTGGTGATTACCATGGACGCCGACCTCCAGGACTCTCCCGACGAGATTCCGGAACTCTACCGCATGATTATCCAGGAAGGTTAC
>CAJMDR010000365.1 GCA_905212215.1 uncultured Porphyromonadaceae bacterium | reverse complement strand
CGCGGGTGAACCAGTAAAGGTTGGCGACAACCAGCACGATACTGACTGCCCGCAGGAAATCCATGATCTTTGCCAACGCTCTGAGGTCGTCCTCTTGTTGGCTCATAATAAAATGTGGAATTAAGGATTAAAATTTCGGGCGACGCCCTTTCTTCTTCTTTCGCTGCATACGGCGGCGGAATTCTTCCTCGTCGGGATTGAACGATTGCCCCGGCTGGAACAGGTCAAGACCCGGAAGCGTGAAATCGCTGTCGCCATAATCCGTGGTGGAGTGGGAAGTGGCAGATTGATGCTGGCTGCCTGTGGAGTGCTGCTGCCCATCCGACGGTGTCTGAGTGTCGGCGGTTTGGGATTGAGTATCCGAATGGGGGGCAGAGTTCTGTTGCGGTTCAGGCTCAATAACGGGAGTGTCGGGAATCGGCACACCGTTTGTCGCCTGCTGATTGTTGAAACGCTCGTTGAGTGCATTTGCCGAGAACTGCTTGCCGAGCCGAGAACCGTTCAGTACCGTCATGGCATTGTGGTCGATGAACGTAACGCCGTATATGCGCCCCTCGTCGGTGTAGCGGAAAATAACATCTATGCCGCAGTCCTTCAGCTTGGATGTAAAATCCTCCTTATCAGTGGTGCGGGAAAGCACATCGGCAACTCTGTTCCTTGTCGATGCGACATCAATCTTGTCTTTGGCGCGCTCGAAGCGTCCCTCCACGGCGGTACGGCTTGCGAACTTGCCGAGGCGTGAAGCCTTGAACGGATTGGCGATAACCTTGCCATCATCATCGGTGGCGAAATACACCAGACCGTGATACTCACGACCATTCACTCTGCCGTCGGTCTGCTCACACCTTATATTATATAAGGAGAGAACGGCGTTATACTCGCCGAGAGTCTGGAACTTGTATCGCATACCGACCATTTTGACGGTGTTGGCAACCTGCCGCTTGATGTCGCCCAAAGGGTCAACCTTCTTGATGGGCATATCGGGAGTGATTTTCTCGCGCTGCGCCTTGTGGAGATTGTATTTTTCCTCCAGCTCGGTGGTAATCTTCTTGCTCCGCCGGAAAAGAAAGTCCTGATTGAGTCGTTTGCCCTGCTCGTTGACATTGACAGTCACTATATGGATATGGTGCCGGTCAATGTCCATGTGTTTGAAAATCAGATAAGGCATATCTCCCAGACCCATTTTTTGCATATACTCGTGGGCCAATGCAGTGTAGTCTGTGTCACTCAGCCGGTCATCGGGATGCGGATTAAGGGATATGTGCATCATCGGTCTTTCGGTCTTTGTATGAGAAGGCATCCAGCGCATGAAGTCCTCATATACACGGTGGATGTTCACAGAGCCGGAACCGTCATTATATATTTTGTTGGTGTCGAGCAACCGGCCTTTTTCCTTGTTGATTTGTAGGCTCGACATCGGGGCGCCTTGCCGCATTTCTGCGGTAGGTTTCCCCGAGTCTGCCCCCGAACCGGACTTACACCTTTCAGCGTATCCGGCTCTCCATTGGTATATACTCTAACGCTAACTTTCTTTGATTTTGGCATAACACTCCGCACATACGGCTACCGTTTTACGGTGCCGATACAGCATCTGTCGCCCCCAAGGGGTATCGCCATTTACTGTCTTTAATGTGCGAACATGGTGCATGACGAGAGGTCCCTTGGCCCCACAGATTTCACATATGCAAGACCTTAGCCTATCCGCAAGGGTGGCTTTTGGAAGATACATTGTGCATGGGAGACGGTCACAGAAATCGAATTCTGATGGTTTTCGTCTTTTGAAACCTCCGTTGTATAGTGTACGAGTTCGGTCTTTCCCTTTCTCGTCTTTATAAGACACTGTGAACACCTTGTCTTTTTTATATTTGGCAAGGATGCCCTGCACAGTACTGTTAAGTTTCTGAGCAAGTGTCTTGTAAAGGCTAT
The DNA here is from genome assembly GCA_905212215.1 of uncultured Porphyromonadaceae bacterium. Lineage (GTDB taxonomy): Bacteria > Bacteroidota > Bacteroidia > Bacteroidales > Muribaculaceae > Lepagella. The sequence continues at coordinate 908 of CAJMDR010000365.1, read as the reverse complement.
ACGACATTATGTAGCCAAAACCTGCGCAGGCTTCGGAGGAGTTGTTGGCAAAACCGTAATAGTTGTAGAAACCTCTGATTTCAAGGTCGTATTGAGCGACCATTTCATGTGGTTTCATTCCTATCATCGGGGTTCTTGCTTTCGGTTTCCAAACTTCTTTGCCTTTTTCTTGGGTAAATTTTACCGCTCCGAGTTCAATCAGTTTCTTTCTGACAGTTTCGGACGATAGATTTACTTTGACTACCCCTACAAACATACGTTGGATGACACCTCGCTTGTTTCTTTTTGTATCATCCAATGTTTGGACGGTGATGTCAAAGCCAAGAAATTTTGCGTTCTCTGACGCATGGGTTATCAAGGTTTTTTCAGCGGATAGTTCAAGGTGCAGTTTTTCACTCATATATTGTGTGATGTCTGCCTTTATCCTTTCGCTGTCGGCTTTCGACCCGATGACCCCAATCAAGAAGTCATCCGCATATCTGACATATTGAAGTCTGCGATAGTTCGCATCCATCTGTAGCCCTGCGGGTACTGAAAGACATTTTGCCTGAAATTCCTTAATCCGTTCAAACAAGCAGGCTTTCACCGTCTCATCTGTTTCGGATTTCCATTTCTTGCGCACTTTCGCGAGTTTCTTTTTAAGACTGTCGTATTCGGGATTTACCTTGCGTTTATTCCCTTTCTTGAAATTTTCAGCGTATTCTGCCATGTATTTATCGAATTGGTCGAGGTAAATATTGGCGAGAATAGGGCTCACAATACCACCTTGCGGTGTTCCTGAATAGGTGTTGCGATAGTGCCAAATCTCAAGATAGCCTGCACGGAGAAATTTCCATATCAGACGGATAAACCGCTCGTCGGCAATACGCTTGCGGAGGATGTCCACAAGTACAGAGGGGTACATGTTG